>JBDTPD010000022.1:0-16803 GCA_039932855.1 Chitinophagaceae bacterium
TGGTTTTAAGCTTTCTGCAATTATTTCCGGGTTAATGCGGATCTGACGAACCACAAATCAATTACAGTTAAAAGAAAAGTTTCGGCACCCAGATGAGGTTATGATGAATAAATTGATGATATCGCTGCTGTTTTGTGCCACCCTTTTGAGTGCGTTACCCGTATTTTCCCAGACCCAGGCCTGCCCGTCAAATATTAATTATGCTACCGGCGATTTAGGATTTTGGTCAGCAAGAACTGGTCTTGTAAACGGCCCTACCCAAAGTTACCCGGCTCCTAATACCGGTGTCCCGGCTTTGCCGGAATTTAATCTTAGCCAGGCAGGCATCCGGGTTATCACCTCAGCAGGTACTGATCAGTTTGGTGGCTTTACTACCATTCCTACTATTAACGGATACGCATATAATTTTTCAGTGTTGCTCGGATCATCTGCTACTTCTTTTGATCTTCACTCCACTACTGCTAATCCAGGTGGATTTACCCGTGCGCTTTCTTATGTTATTGATGTACCGCCGGGGCCTATCACTACTCCTTACACCATGACGTATGCCTATGCAATGGTATTGGAGAATGGTACGCATAATTCTAATGAGCAACCTTTGTTTAAAGCAACACTGAGCACAGTTGATAGCATTATCACCTGTGCCTCTCCACAATATTTTTTACCTACATTCAATAACGCTACTCCGGGTACCGGTTCTACCGGGGCTACATTGGATACAGCTACAGCAATAGCAAATGGATTTACGAATAGTCCTGTTTTATTTCTTTCACATGCAGGTACACAAGGTGGTGGCGGTACATTGTTACAGGATGTATGGACAAAAGGTTGGACCGAAGTTACTTTCGACCTTTCCCCTTATCGCGGTCAGCAGGTAACTCTTACGTTTGAAGCGGATAACTGTGCACCAGGCGCTCACTTTGCCTATGCCTATGTTGCGTTGAGAAATAATTGTGCGGGGTTGGAGATCAGTGGTAACCTGGAAGCATGTCAGAATAATACAATGATCTATTCAGTGCCTGCATTGGCTGGTGCGGCGTATCACTGGACCGTACCCGCTGGTTGGACAATCAACTCCGGGTCTGATGGAAATATCCTGAATGTAACAGTAGGAGCGAATAGCGGACAGATCACAGCGAATGAAATAAATGGTTGTGCTAATCTGAAGGATACAATCCAGGTGCATGTGTCACCACCAACAGTAGCAGGATTAGTATTGAATGATAATACAGTTTGTTCGGGACTTAATAGTACATTATTAAATGTAACAGGAAACACAGGTAATGTATTGAATTGGCTATCGTCGCCGGATGGCGTATCGTGGTCGCCGATCGGTAATACGACAACCAGTTTCACGGCACAAAATTTAACCTCGACTACTTACTTCAGCGCATTGGTCCAAAATGGAAGCGCTTGTAATATTGATACGAGCGCAGCTGCATTAATCAAAGTAGATCCGAAAAGTGTAGGAGGAGTATTAAGTCCGCTTAATACTAATATTTGTGCAGGAGAAAATAGTACAGCGGTCATTACATTGACGGGTAATATCGGTTCGGTTGTCAACTGGCAATCTTCTCTTGATAATACTAACTGGAGTAATTTTTTTCCGGTAAAAAGAGATTCTGTTCTTACGACTAACTCGGTAACAATAACAACTGATTACAGGACAATTGTAAAAAGTGGAGTATGTCCGGCTGATACGAGTGCTACTGCAAGAATTACTTTTATTAATGTTCCTTTTCCAAAAGCAACGATTGATCCTGCATTGGCTACTATTTGCTATGGCAAATCGATACCATTAAATGCAAACATTACTATTGGTACCAGCTATACCTGGAACCATCCGAATACATTGATCAACCAGGGAAATGGTACGATCACTTCATTGCCTTTCGCAATTCATGCTACGGCTATACCTGCTACTACTACGGATTATGTATTATCGATATTGAATGCAGGTTGTCCAAATCCATTAAGAGATACGTTTCATATCATTGTCAAGCCACGGCTCATTGTGTTTGCAGGAAATGATACATCGGTGGTTGTGAATCAGCCGTTACAGTTGAATGCACTGGTGAATCAACCAGCTGCTAATATTTTTACATGGACACCGGCAACCGGTTTAAGCGCTACCAATATCAGTAATCCAATTGCTACATTCGGAAGCAGTTTTGGCAATAGCATTACTTATATTGTAAGAGCAGAAGATCCTGCAGGTTGTTATGCAGAAGATAATATTACGATCACTGTTTTTAAAACAGGTCCGGAGATATTTGTTCCATCAGCGTTTACACCAAATGGCGATGGACGTAATGATGTGATCTATCCGATTTGTGTAGGTATTAAAGAATTAAAATTCTTCCGCATCTTTAATCGTTGGGGTCAGTTGGTCTTTACTACCAGTCAGTTTAATAAGGGTTGGGATGGCGCTATCGGTGGCTCTCCACAAGGATCAAATAATTTTGTATACATGGCACAGGGAATTGATTATTTAGGTAATACTATATTTAAGAAAGGAAACATTGTACTGATACGATAACAGTATAAATAATAATTTATTTAAAAAGGGTAACAGATTTTTCTGTTACTCTTTTTTTATGATAATAAAACAAGAAATCAAATCCTTATAGAACTGTATTAATAAATAGTCAAGAATTTTATTTATCAAATATCATCATGTCCCTGCCCCATGGTTTCAACCATTGGATAGCGATAAATAGTAATCAACTAAATAAAAATCCACGAAATCCATTTAATCTATCCCATCCGTGTTTATAGAATCGTTCGGAAAATAACTAAGGCCTTTCGGAAGATGTTGACATTGATCTTACAGATGCATGTATAGGTTTGCGGAACGGTTGACATAAATATGGAACTCTTATTCATGACGAAGTGCGCGCCTTCGAATTAATACACATGGTCATACTACAGCGATGTGTATGGAGTGGCTGTTCCATTATTTTTTATTACCGCATAATAACACATTAACCATTAAAAATTTGTCTCGTATGAACAACAAAAAATCAGGCGGCAGTTTTGGCCTGAAAACATTGAAAATTTCTTTGCTCGCAATAGGAGCGGGAGCATTGATCATTGGATGTCATAAGCCAGAGATTAATCCAAAAGATCTCAAAAATTTTGAACAAGTAAATCTTGTTGCCAATAAAGCAAAATATCATCCGGTAAATCCGCTCGATCCAACATTGCAAAATGCGTTTGGTATTGCCTGGTCATCCACTGGTATTGCCTGGGTAAATTCTGCATTCGGTCATGTCAGTGAATTGTATAATTCTGAAGGTGTAATTGCAAGAGCACCTGTTAATATTCCTTCTCCGACAGATAGTATTGGTGGATTGCCATGTGGTGTTGTCTTTGCCGGTGGTAAAGGATTTAATCAGGGCAATGGTACATCTGCGTTTATCTTTTCTGGTTTTGATGGTGTAATATCAGCCTGGAATCCTGCTTCAGGAAATAATGCAAAACGTCTTCGCGTTCCTCCTGGTGCTGGTTATTCCGGATTGGCTATTGCAGCAAACAATGGTAAAAATTATATCTATGGTGCAAACTTCCTTGCTAATAAAATTGATGTATGGGATACAGCGTTTGCAAGAGTTAATATGACTTTTAAAGATCCTACTATTCCTGCTAACTATTCTCCATACAATATCCAGGCTGTTGGTGACTGGTTGTTTGTTATGTATGCAGAGTTAATAAACGGATTTCATGGCACAGCTGGTTTAGGCAGAGGGTTTGTCAGTGTATTCAATACTGATGGATCTTTTGTTAAACGCTTTGCTTCACGTGGTACATTGAATATTCCATGGGGAGTAGTAATGGCACCAGCTTCATTCCTCAAAGATGAAGATATGGGTGGTGGCAATGACGGAGGAATCTATGATAAAGGCGGTAACGAGACAGCCAGGGGCAGTCATGATCCTGCAGATCCGGTAATACTCGTAGGTAATTTCGGAGATGGACGTATCAATGTATTTAGTGTTGATGGAATTTATCTGGGTCAGTTGCAATCTCATAATCATCCGATTGAGATTGAAGGATTGTGGGCGCTTTCGTTTGCTCCGACAACAACAACGATCGATCAGAAGAGATTATATTTCTCAGCAGGACCTGCGGAAGAAGCAGATGGTGTGTTTGGGTATCTTATAAAAAGATAACTGAACGCGTTTTTGAAGAGCAAAGCCCCTGCAAAGGGGCTTTTGTTGTTTTATGAAAAAAATATTTTTATTGCGGTGTCAACTTCCGTATCCTACTATTATTTCTATCCGCGACATAAATATTTCCATGGACATCTACCTTCAATCCTTGAGGTCCATAAAACCTGGCGGACAGACCGGGTCCATCCTGACTTCCCTCTACATTACCTCCTGCAATAGTAGTCACAATAGCTGATGGAGAAATTTTCCTGATACGATTATTATTATAATCGCCTACATACACATTATTGAGTGTATCTGTTGTCACTCCCCAGGCATCAGTAAACTTTGTGGCTGTTCCGATACCATCTGCAAATCCTTCTGTTCCATCGCCTGCAATAGTTGTAACAAGTCCTGTGGGTGAAATTTTCCGGATGCGGTTATTGCTACGGTCAGCAACATAAATATTTCCATTTTTATCTACAGTTACTCCCGTGGGAAAATTAAACTTAGCAGCAGTGCCTTGTCCATCGAGATACCCAAGCGTTCCATCACCAGCAATGGTAGTCACTACACCTGCAGGAGATATTGTCCGGATTCGATGATTGCCATAATCACATACTATTATATTTCCATTCTTGTCAATATCTATAGCGGATGGTCCAAAAAATTTGGCAGCTGTTCCGGTTCCATCTGCATAAGCAAACGATCCGTCTCCTGCAATAGTACTGACAACACCAGCAGGTGTAATCTTTCGGATTCTGCTATTGCCACCATCTGCTACAATGATATTACCAGCAGCATCTATTGCAAGTCCTCCGGGATTATAAAATTTTGCGACATTACCCGGACCATCGGCATAGCCACGGCCACTTCCTGCAAATGTTGTTACCACTCCCGTCGGTGTAATTTTGCGAATGGCATAATTTACAAGGTCGGCTACATAAACATTACCATCTGCATCGACAGCTACATCTTCAGGATAATGCAATCTTGCCGCTGATCCTGTCCCGTTTATAAAACCAGTGTCACTTCCCGCAATTGTGCTTACCACATATGATACAAATGGTACATCACACGCAGTGAGTGACAGGTTGCTAACGTTATCAGTTCCTATAGTAAATGATAATGGTAATCCTGATTTTCTCCCTGTCACATCATTTGCTATTACTGTAAGATTATTATTACAATGCAAAATAGATAAGCTGAATACGCCGGTAGCATTCACTGGTGCTACATATGATTTGTCATCCAGGAAAATATCAATCCAACCATCTGTAACAGCCTGACCGGTACAATTCTTTACTGTTCCGCCAATTGTTACTTCATATGAACTTGTATTTTCAGTCAATGTTCCTAAATCAGTATTCTGAGTCAGCGCATTTACATGATGTGTTGAAGCGATACTGTAACATTCATTTTTTACATTTACCAATAATGCAAAATTGGCTGGTACCAATCCTCCGATATGACCAATGGAATCTGTATAGCCATACGCTGGTATTGCCCAATCAGCCGACGCAGAATCTGTTCTGATCTCCACGATTGTATAAGGAAGAGGATGATTTTGCAAATCATGAATAGTCATTTCCAGGTATACCATATCAACAAATGGTATATCACAGTTCCAGAAACTAAAGTGTTTTACTGATCCTATATAAGAGCTTCCTGTTTTTGTGGCTACACCTTCTTCTTTCCATACGCCTGTTTGCTCATCTACATACCACAAAGGAATAGTTGCAGGTGCTTTGGCGACATAAGAAGATGGAATTTCTATCTTTAATGTAGCTGCTTTACCGGTAGCTATCTGTAATACTTCTCCGCCAGATCCCTGTAATTCAACAGCGACCATGCCCAAACTTTGCAGCTTTACTCTTTTTGTTGTTGAATCAATTCCAATCATATTACCGGGAACAATAGCAGATATATTAGCAGCAGTCGGATTAATATATTGTGCAAATACGGTCACGTTACCGCTATAGACAGCACCGGTATTTTTATTAATAACGCCTGTTGCCGGGAGTGTGATTGTATAAGCAGTAGTAGTAACAGATCCGCCGGTATTACCATTGATAGTTCCGGCAGCCGTTTTCTTAAGCAACTGTATTTTTATAAAATTGGTACCTTTCTGTGAAGCAGAAAAGACGCGGTAACTTTTGAAATAACCATTTATTTCTGCTGTAAGAACGCTTGTATAACTATCAAGTGTAATTCTGTTAAACCTGAAATGACCTTTACTATCAGTTATAGCAGTATAACTATTACCAGCCTTTACAGTTACTCCCACAGCCGGATTATTATTTTCGTCTACCACAAGACCGGTTAACGAAGCTGTCACCGGAGCACTGGTATTTCCATCATTAGGATTCGGCAGCTTTATTTTTTCATCAACATTATGTTTACAACCAGCAATAAAAAATCCGCCGACAAGCAGGCTGAGGAGAGTTAAATATCTGAATTTCATAGAGGATATATAAATGAAACACAAGATATTAAAAAAACTTACCTTTTTATAGTTAAATCAGGGTTTTTAGAGGCTTCTAAGATTTAAATAACACATCCATTGTCACGCTCTGCTGAATCAATTCCTCTGAGTATTCATTTTCTTTTATTCCAAAACTGGTGATCATTGTCAGAAATGTCGTTTTCTTCGGCTTTATTTTTTCTACAAATACTTCCTGTTTTTGTTGCAATGATTTTGCATACGCTTTATCAATCGTGACTACATCATTGTAAAATTTCATTTCGCAAAGATTAATGATCCTGTCTGCCCGATCGATGATTAAATCGATCTGTGCACCTTTCTCTTTGCTATTTTTTGGAGGTATATATCGCCAGGCCGATTGGTCGGATCCAACTTTTATCCGCAGACCATCTCTTATCTGATCTATATGCTTCAAACAAACTGCTTCGAAAGCTATTCCACTCCAGATCGCATATGCCTGGCTGGTACTGATAGACGACCAGGTATTTTTATTATTTCCTTTATTGCGATCCATAAATTTCAGGTAGAAAATAGAAAACTCATCTATCAGGCGATAGATCGCTTCATTCGTTGTTTTATCATACGGGATCGTTTGACGAATGAAGCCTGATTTTTCTAATTCTTCCAATACTTCGGTAGTCCTTCCTCCGGAACTTAATCCACATGCATCAATGATTTGTTGACGACTCATTCCTTTACCTGTTGTTGCCAATGCGCGGACTATCTTGATATGATTATCTGCCATATCAAACAATGAACTATAAAGATTTTCAAATTCACCTGTCAATAATCCATCTTTTGAAAAACAGGCTTTGTCAATCACCTGTGTGGGACTATTGTCTTTACCTACTGTTTTAAGATAATGTGGGATACCGCCTAATGCCATATAGATCTGAAGAATGGCATAACGATCCAGTTTGCTTCCCCGACTCTTCAGGTAGCTTTCTGTTTCTGCCAATGTAAAAGGTGCGAGTTCTATTTTTTGAGTAATGCGGTTATGCAATCCGCCTTTTGCATTAACAATATGGCGGATCATCCATGACGCAGCGGACCCGCATACGATCACCAATAAATTAGGTTGACGGCTGGCCCAGCTGTTCCAGAAATGTTCAAAGGCGGAAAGAAAACCTGACTTGCGTCCATCAAGCCATGGGAGCTCATCAAGGAATATTACTGATTTTTTCTTTGGATCCCTGGTTCCTATATACTGAGCAAGTGCATCGAAGGCTTCTATCCAATTGGCGGGTGGGCGCAGTGCCAGGGGAGAAGCGGCCGATTTTTGTAATGACAGGCTGAATAACTGCAATTGATCTTTGAGACTTCCATTTTTAATCCCGGTTAGTTCGAAAGCGAGGTAGTCATGCAGATAAGAATAGATCAGGAATGTTTTTCCTACCCGTCTTCTTCCATATATAGCCAGCAGGTCGGCTGTTTTCGAGTGCAGTAACTCATCGAGTATACTGATTTCCCTTTCCCTGCCGATGATCTTTTCCATACCTTAAATATACGATTCTGGCCGGATATAATTTATTATAAGCGGCCAGAATCGTATAAAAAATGATTGATTTTGGCCGCATATACTTTCTTATAAGCGGCCATATCCTGGTAGAATATCTATGTACAAAAAGATTTTCAGCTGCTCATTGCTGAGTTCCTGATGAACCGGCGCAAAATACTGCTTCATCAGAATCGATAACGCATGGTCCGGAATACACAGTCCCTGCTGTCGTAAACTTCCATAGCATTGTACCAGTAGTAGCATTTAATGCATAAACATTCTTATCATATCCTCCTACATATACTACATTATTGGCAGTAACAGGATTAGAGAACCATACGCCGGATTGAGTACCGTCTCCAAATTTCCAGGCCAGCGTACCAGTCTTTGCATTCAGTGCATAAAATACTCCATAGTGAAAACCTGCATATACTAAGGTATCAGATGCTACAGGGCAAGAATAAGTAGGCGGCTGCGAGGAACCAGAAACTTCAGCATCGTAACGCCATTTAAAGGCGCCGGTAACTGCGTCGTATGCTTCCGAGTATTGCGGAATTGATGAAGAGGCATTAACAAAAACAAGTCCATTACGTACCGTGGCACCGCAATAACCAATAGAAGTAGCAGAGGTACGCCAGATGATACTACCGGTATTAATATCAAGACACCTCATTTCATTAGGTGATGGAGTATTCAGATATATTTTACTATTAGTGATTGACGCGTTAGCCACGCTGATAGCCGATACCTGCCAGATCACATCACCGGTTGATCCGTCAAGTGAATAATATTTTCCTTCAATGCTTCCTACGAATATTTTACCATCGACTGCAACCGGACTTGACGGTATTGGAATAGGTTTATTCCATTTAAGTGTACCTGAAACAGCATCCAATGCATATAAATTTCCATTGGGATAACCAATTGAACAGCTGATATACACAATGCCATTAGATACAACCGGACTTGCAGCTCTGACAGGAGCTGCTGTCAGGTATCTCCATTTAAGTAGACCAGTACCAGCATCGAGAGCGTAAAGATATTTATCATCACTTCCGAAGTAGACTGTGTTATTTACCACAACAGGACTTGAGCCAATAGCGCCACCGG
Source organism: Chitinophagaceae bacterium (assembly GCA_039932855.1). GTDB lineage: Bacteria > Bacteroidota > Bacteroidia > Chitinophagales > Chitinophagaceae > JAJKIP01. The sequence continues at coordinate 9,245 of JBDTPD010000022.1, forward strand.
TCAAATATCGCCATATTAAAGCACCAGTATGAGCATTTAATGCATACAGGTATCCATCATCGCTTCCTATATACAATTTCTGATTAGCCGTTAGTAATACAATCTTTACTACGTATATCTTAGTGCTCCCATCTTCTGCAGTAACCTTATAACTTATTACATTATTGAAATTTTGAGCAGTATTATTACCAGGAGTGAGGCTTACGCCTGTAATAGTAATAGCAGGCGTCAGATTGCTGATATCGATACCCTTATCCAATTGTACTGTAATTGTGTCGGGACCGATGACGCCAATTGCATCAACAGCCAGCACAGTGTTATTATTAGCAGCTTTGAATGTAAATGATGTAATTAGTTTAGCAAGAGATAACGAGGGAGGCGGAGGTGGAGGTGGCGGTGGAGGCGGCGGGTGGTGATGCGAGCAACCAGCAAACAGTGATAAAAAAAATATGCTGATCAATGTTATGCGATGACTCATAGTGGCGGTTGTTTATTTGTTTGCCGAAGACGGCTCATTGGCTGAGGAATATTAAAATTAATAATATTCTATCCGTTTACGTATCACTTTACCAAAACAATATTATTCTGATTTATTATTAACGGACGTATAAATGAAGAAAATGATCGTAAGGAGAAGGTGATCCAGCCGGCTGGATATTGAATTCTACAGGTGTTTGGTAAAATAAGAAAGGAAAGGTTTTACCTTTCCTTTCTTCAGTTGACCCATATGGATTCGAACCATAAATGACTGAACCAAAATCAGTAGTGTTACCATTACACCATGGGTCAATCCGATTTCCCTAGCCTTTCGGTTTTGGGAGTGCAAAAATAAGGTTTAACGCCTTTTCGCCCAAATGGATTTTTAAGCTTTTAGAGGTTAATTCTAAGGGTATTAGCTATTAGCGGTTAGCTTTTAGGCTTTATCAGAGAGAGTCACCCAAAAATTGGATGGAACTGGCATAAGAACTAACAGCTAATAGCTAAAAACTAACAACTTCTTTAGCTAAATGCTAACCGCTTCTTTCTCCTCCCTTTCCTTCAGTTCCCGGATCTTATCAAGCGCCCCGGCCACTACATCACACATTATAGTATATAAGGCGCCCGCTTTATGATGGGCATAAACATATTCCAGCGCCTCGTTTTCATCCGGTATGACCATCACCGGCAACGACGGGTTTACACTTTCAATTCCTTCTTTTAATAAGGCAATGATCTCATCCGCTGTCCGCCCACGCAGGTTTTTATCGCAACGGATAATGATCTCATCAAAATAATTCGCTGATATTTCACCCAATGCCCGGATATCCTCATCACGCCGGTCACCTGTACCCGAGATGACACCGATCTTTGTTTTATAATCCAGTTTGCTGATAAAATCACAGAGCAACTTTAATCCATGCGGATTATGTGCAAAGTCAGCCAGCATGGTGAAATTCTTGAAATGGAAAAAATTAAGTCGTCCCGGAGTTTGTGTCGAGGAAGGCATAAAAGAAGACAGTGCGGAACGGATATCTTCAATCGTAATATCGCGGAATAAGTAAGTTGCCAATACGGAAGGCAAACAATTCTGCACATTATGAATTGCTTTTCCTTCAAACGTAACCGGTATATCCTTCACTGCCATCACCCGGATCTTCCAGGTGCCTTTCATGATACTGATATAACCATTTTCATATACCGTTGCCAACCCACCTTTCGCACAATGCTTTTTTATACGTGGATTATTTTCATCCATACTAAATAACGCGACATTACAATCCAATCCCTCTTTCATTTTATATACCAGGTCATCATCGGCATTCAGGATAGCATACCCATGCGGAAATACTGTCTCCGGCAACACTGCTTTTACCTTTGCCATTTGTTCCAGTGTATTAATGCCCGCCAATCCCATGTGATCAGCTGCTACATTCGTCACTACTGCTACATCGCAATGCTGAAAAGCAAGACCGGATTTTAAAATACCACCGCGCGCACATTCCAATACCGCAAAATCTACAGTAGGATCTTTTAATACAAAGGTGGAACTCACCGGACCGGTGCAATCACCTTTCATCATCATCTGATTTTGTATATACACACCATCACTCGTAGTATAACCCACTTTCTTACCCGCGCTCTTTGCAATATGTGCCGTCATTCTTGTTGTGGTTGTCTTTCCATTCGTGCCAGTAATGGCAATAATCGGAACACGACCCGCACTTCCTTTCGGGAATAGCATATCTACTACCGGCTCTGCAACGTTTCTTCCAATACCTTCTGATGGTTCAATATGCATACGGAAACCAGGAGCCGCATTTACTTCCAATATCGCACCGCCATTTTCAGTTACAGGTGTTCGCAGATCAGGCGTCATAATATCGATACCACATATATCCAGCCCAATGATACGTGCAATACGTTCGCACATAAAAATATTTGCGGGATGCACCTCATCAGTTACATCTACCGATGTACCACCGGTAGAAAGATTAGCTGTTGGTTTCAATAATACCTGTTCGCCTTTGGCAGGTACAGTTTCCAGTGTATAACTTAATTCATCCAGCATTTTTTGGGTAAACTGATCGATCGTTATCTGTGTCAATACTTTTTCATGACCATATCCGCGACGTGCATCTTTATTCGTCTCATCGATCAGCCATTGTATGTTATGTTTACCATCACCTATTACAGAAGCAGGCGTGCGAAGTGCGGCGCAAATAAATTTATAATTGATCACTAAGCAACGAAAATCAACACCCTGGATAAATTTTTCTACGATCACACTGCGACTAAAACTTTTTGCTGCTTCAAATGCTTTCAGTGATTGCTCCCATGTATTGATGTTCGTCGTATTTCCTTTACCATGATTACCATCAATTGGTTTTATCACCAATGGATAACCAAATTTCTCTACAGCATCTTTCAATGCTTCTTCAGTTCTCACCACCGTTCCTTTTGGTACCGGTATCTCTGCTGCTTCAAGTAATGTTTTGGTTTCTTCCTTATCACACGCAATATCTACGGCGATATTAGAAGTAGTAGAAGCAATAGTGGCGCGTATTCTTTTTTGATTAACGCCATATCCTAATTGAACAAGACTTTGTTTATTCAACCTGATAAAAGGAATACCTCTTTTTGCTGCTTCATCTACGATACAACCAGTCGATGGTCCCAGCCTTGTATCCTCACGGATCTCCCGCATCCGCTGAATATCTGGTTCAAGATCGTAGGGAACATCATCGATCAACGCTTGTGCAATCCGAAAAGCAGCACGTGCTGCATACACGCCGGCATCCTCTTCTAAATAATCGAATACAACATGATATATTCCATCGCGTTCGCCTGTACTGCGCGTTCTTCCAAACCCACAATCCATACCAGCGAGTGTTTGTATTTCCAATGCAATATGTTCTATCACGTGTCCCATCCAGGTGCCTTCTTCCACGCGGCTAAAAAAGCCGCCGGGTACACCTTCACTGCAACGATGTTCCTGGAGGGTAGGGAGTAATTTTTCCAGCCGTTGGCGGAAACCTGGAATCTTGTCAGTAGGCAGCTGTTCCGTTTCTTCCAGGTCCAGCTTCATTTGTATCAGTTTCGGTCGGCGGACACTCCAGTAGTTCGGCCCTCTCAGCACTTTAATTTCCACAATTCGCATAAATAAACAGGTTGAAATTTCAATTTAGGTCATTTTGCTTTCGCAAACAACTTTCGGCTTAAAGAGAGAATAAGGAATAAGAAATTGACTGTCTGAAAGGATTAAATACTTTCCTGTTTAGAAAGAATTTTACTTACCCAAACCTGCACTTTCTCATTCCTTATTTCTCATTTCTTATTCCTCATTCTTCATGTATATTTCCTAATTTCCGATTTCAACACACACTGCTATGACGAAAATGTCCTGCACACTATTCGCAGCTATCATTATTTCCATCACTGTTTCTGCCCAACAAAAAGGAGAATGGAAAGACAAAAACCTGTCTGTTACCAAGCACCAGTTAAAAATGGGTGCTGATATTCTCAATTACACAGCCACCACAGGTTACATGGAAATAAGAGATGAAAAAGATACCCTTAAAGCAAATCTTTTTTTTATTGCCTATACAAAAGATGGAGAGCTTGATCCATCAAAACGTCCCATTCTTTTTTCTTTTAATGGCGGACCCGGGTCTTCATCCGTTTGGCTGCACATGGGCGCACTTGGTCCCAAAGTGGTACAAATGAATGAAGACGGCAGTACCTTACCACCGCCTTATAAGTATGTTGATAATCCCAATACCTGGCTCGATAAAGCAGATATCGTTTTTATAGATCCGATGATGACAGGATATACAAGACCATCTGGTAAAACTCCTTCATCAGAATTTACCGGTTTTGATAATGATCTGGCATTTGTCGGAGATTTTATCCGATTATATACCACAAAGTATGGTCGTTGGTCATCTCCCAAATTTATTGCCGGGGAAAGTTATGGTACCACACGTGCCGCTGCACTCTCCGGTTACTTACAGGAAAGACATGGATTGTATGTAAATGGTATTATCCTTATCTCTGCTATTCTTGATTTTGGTACTGTAGAAACTGATAGAGGAAATGATCTTCCTTTCGCTTTACAACTTCCGACATTGTCTGCTACTGCCTGGTATCATAAAAAACTCGATGCCCGCTACAATAATTTATCATCCCTACTTCAGGAAGTGCAGCAATTTGCCATGCATGAATATGAAGATGCATTATTGAAAGGTGATCAGTTGTCTGATGCGGACCGTGCAACGATCATTAATAAACTGCATGACTATACTGGTTTATCAAAAGAATATATTGATGAAACAAACCTGCGGCTTTCTGTCGGACGGTTCAATAAAGAATTAATGCGGACAGAAGGAAAAACAGTTGGTCGTCTCGATGCACGTATTATCGGTTATGATTACGATAGGGCAGGAGAGGAGTACGATTATGATCCAAGTTATAATGTAGCTATCTATGGTGCATATACTGCTGCCATCAATGATTATATCCGTCGCGATCTGAAATACGAGAATGATATTCCTTACGAATTACTGACCGGTCGTGTACGTCCATGGTCAAATAGTCGAGATAAATACCTGAATGTTGCCGAAACATTGCGTGATGCCATGGTAAAAAATCCATTCTTAAAAGTTTGGATCTGCAATGGCTATTACGACATGGCAACTCCGTTCTATGCTACCGATTATGTTATTCATCACATGTTCCTGCCAAAAGAATTGCAGAAGAATATCAGTTTTACTTATTACGAAGCTGGTCACATGATGTATATCCATCGCCCATCTTTACAAAAATTAAAAACTGATTACATTGCTTTTATTACGAACACGCTTAAATAAAATGTTATGGATCATCCTGGGCGCCGTGGCTTTTTACGAAAAGCCGGATTATTTGCTGGTACAGCATTTTTTTCTTCGCTGACAAAACCTTCATGGAGCAGAAATCTGGAACGTGCTTTCAAACAAGCAGAAGGAATGACAGCCGATGAATTGGTGACGGACGAAGATTTCTGGTATTACATACAGCAATCCTTCACCGTTTCTCCCGGATTGATCAATTTGAACAATGGTGGTGTATCGCCTGCACCTAAAACAGTGCAGGATGCCATGAAACGCTACTACGATATGTGCAATGAGGCACCGAGTTATTACATGTGGCGCGTATTGGATATGGGCCGTGAGCCGCTTCGCAAAAATCTGGCAAACGTAGCAGGATGCTCTGCTGAAGAAATTGCCATCAACCGCAATTCATCAGAAGGATTGGAAACAGTCATCTTCGGTCTTCAACTCAAAGCAGGTGATGAAGTAGTAGCTGCCAAACAGGATTATCCAAATATGATCAACGCCTACAAGCAACGCGAAATGCGCGATGGAATAAAAATGGCTTGGATCAACCTGGAACTACCGTCAGAAGATGAAAATTACCTGGTGAATCAATATGTAAAAGCATTTACACCCAAAACAAAAGTCGTTCATATCACGCATATCATTAACTGGAACGGACAGATCATACCGGTAAAGAAAATTGCACAGGAAGCGCATAAGCGTGGAATAGAAGTGGTCGTTGACGGCGCACATAGCTTCGCTCATTTCAATTTTTCTATTCCTGATCTTGATTGCGATTATTTTGCGGCCAGCTTACATAAATGGTTATATGCTCCTATTGGCAGCGGGCTATTGTATGTAAAAAAAGAAAAGATCAAAACGATCTATCCATTATTTGCTACGTCAGATAATCCATTGAAAGATGATATCCGCAAGTTTGAAAACCTGGGGACACGTCCATTCTTTATCGAGCAGGCAATTGGTAAGGCCATTGAATTTCATGAAATGATCGGCATCGAACGAAAAGAGAAACGATTGCATTACCTGAAGAATTACTGGATGGAAAAAGTAAAAGATATTCCCAAAGTAAAATTGAATACACCACTTTCTCCAAGATGGGGCTGTGCCATCGGCAATGTGGCCATTGAAGGAAAGAAACCCGGTGAACTGGATAACTTTCTTTTTACAAACTATAAAATACATGCTGTCGGCATCGACTGGGAAAATATCCATGGCGTCAGAATAACTCCGAATGTTTATACAACAATTGCTAACCTTGATGTGTTAGTAGATGGAATACGGGTTTTTGCAAAAAGCTGAATATATAATAAGAAATAAGAAATGAGAAATAAGGAATAAGAAAGTCTCAAGCTCCCCTTCAGGGGATGGGGGCACTTTCTTATTCCTTATTTCTCATTTCTTATTTCTCATTCTTGTTTAAATGTCAGGATCACTAACTAACAGAAAGGTCAATCTCTTACAAGCCACTTCTATCAACATGATAGACATGGTCGGTATCGGTCCGTTTGTGGTCATGCCATTTGTCTTTAGCCAGTTTCATAACGGGCTTTTTTTATGGGCATGGATCTTTGGAGCATTTACGGCGCTGATGGATGGAATGATCTGGAGTGAATTGGGCGCCAAATATCCGCTGGCAGGCGGCACCTATAATTTTCATCGTATTGCTTTTGGTGAAAAAGGCGGGAAGATGATGAGTTTTCTGTTTGTCTGGCAAACTGCTATTCAAGCGCCATTGGTAGTAGCTTCTGCTGCTATTGGGTTTGCTCAATACCTTACTTATATCGTTCCGCTTGGTGATATAGGAGAAAAGATTGTATCCGGTGGTCTTGTATTATTCGTTGGTTTTTTATTGTATAGAAAAATAGAAGCCGTCGGTAAGATCTCGGTCATCTTTGGTATCATCGTCATCGTTACTATTGTGTGGATCATTATTAGTGGTTTTTCTCATCAGCAACATACAGTACACATATTGCCTACTGGTAACGAATCATTTTTCTCGGGAGCATTCTGGGCCATGATCGGACATGGGTCGTTGAAAACAGTATACAGTTATCTCGGGTATTATAATGTTTGTCATCTTGGTGGCGAGATCAAACAACCTGGAAAAAATATTCCACGAAGTATTTTTATTTCTATTATTGGTATTGCTGCGTTATATATCCTAATGAACTTAAGTGTGATGAGCGTGATGCCATTTAATTCAATTAA
>JBDTPD010000023.1:0-16744 GCA_039932855.1 Chitinophagaceae bacterium
TTAAATGAAATCAATCCCGTCTTATTCAGCACGGGATTGATTTTTGTTGAGGGCGAACCACGGTGTTTTTCATGTTTGAGGTTAGCAGTCTCAAAGGTTCTTCGAAAGGATATATAGGATTAAAACGGGACTTTTGTCAGTGATGGACCGTTGTGCGATCAATCAACTTCCACATCAAATGTAATAGCTCTTTTTAATTCCTACCAGAGGATGTTTCGGCAATTCCGGGAGTACAATATTTACTGTCATTGCCGTATATGTACGAAGGAAATGGCTCTTTCCATTACTCCTTTTCATACCTTCAGCACTTAAATATTCTGCTATGTCGTTGAAAAACAAAACCATTCTTATTACTGGAGCAAGTCGCGGTATTGGAAAAGCTATTGCAGTGAAATTAGCTGCAGATGGAGCTAATATTATCATCGCTGCCAAGTCAGTCGAAGAGAATGCAAAATTGGGAGGTACTATTTATTCAGCAGCTGAGGAAGTAACCAAAGCTGGGGGACAAGCGTTGGCCATGCAATGTGATATCAGGTTTGAGGACCAGATAGAAAAAGTAGTAGCAGCAGCCGTAGAAAAGTTTGGCGGCATTGATATCGTTGTTAATAATGCATCTGCTATTTCATTAACATCAACAGAGCAAACAGAACCCAAACGTTTTGATCTGATGTATGACATCAATGTACGCGGAACGTTTATGGTAACCCGCGCTTGTATACCTTACCTGAAAAAATCTTCCAATGCGCATATACTTACCTTATCGCCACCGGTAAATCTTAATCCAAAATGGTTTGGCGGACATGTAGCGTATACGATGACCAAGTATAATATGAGTATGATGGCAATTGGTTGGGCAAAAGAATTAAAACAATTCAATATTGCTTCCAATGCACTCTGGCCAAAGACAACGATCGATACTGCAGCAGTGCGTAATTTATTAGGTGGTGAAGCATTGGCAAAGATGAGCCGTACACCGGATATACTGGCAGATGCAGCCTGGCATATTTTTAATAAGCCATCAGCAGAATGTACAGGTAATTGTTTTATTGATGAAGAAGTATTGGCGAAAGAAGGAATTACAGATCTTGAAAAATATGCTGTGGTACCAGGAGCTAAACTATATAGAGATCTCTTTGTAGATTAAATGAAACATCCCGCGTGAGCGGGATGTCTGTATATTAGAGCCATAACCATTAACGATGTTATAAAACCGTATCTGTAATTTACAAAAGAAAGCTGAATGTTTCAACACTGGTTTTAATAATCATACGTCTACAAAGAAATCCGTGCATTACCGTAATGGATTTTCCTTGAATCAGCTATTTCCCTGAACTTTTTCTTCCTGGCGTTGTTCCGGTCTCATTTGAGGGAAAAATAATACATCCTGTATAGAAGGCTGATTGGTCAGTAACATACATAGCCTGTCAATACCAATACCGATACCTGAAGCAGGAGGCATTCCATATTCCAATGCACGAAGAAAATCATGATCGATGAACATTGCCTCATGATCACCTTTTTCCAATAATTTTACCTGCTCTTCAAAACGTTCACGCTGATCGATCGGATCATTTAATTCACTATAAGCGTTAGCGATTTCTTTTCCATTAATGATCAATTCAAATCTTTCTACCAATCCTTGCTTATCACGATGCTTCTTGGTAAGCGGACTCATTTCTACCGGGTAATCAATGATGAAAGTTGGTTGTACATAATGATGTTCTGATGTACCGCCAAAGATCTCATCAATCAGTTTTCCTTTGCCCATTGTTTTGTCTGTATCAATATGCAATTGTTTACAAACAGAACGCAACTGATCTTCATTCATCCGGCTGACATCGATACCGGTATTTTCTTTTATCGCATCAAATATGCTGATACGTTTGAAAGGCGCTTTTAATGAAATGTCTTTATCACCCATTTTTATTTCTGTACTACCACAAACATCCAGCGCTGCTTTTTCCAATAACTGCTCTGTAGTCTCCATCATCCAGAGATAATCTTTGTAAGCAACATAAAATTCAAGAATAGTAAATTCAGGATTATGCGTGCGGTCCATTCCTTCATTGCGGAAGTTGCGGCTAAACTCATATACCCATTCGAAGCCACCGACTAATAATCTCTTCAGGTATAATTCATTCGCAATACGCAGATAGAAAGGAACATCAAGTGCATTGTGATGCGTGATAAAAGGTCTGGCTAATGCACCACCAGGAATACTTTGCAATACAGGTGTATCTACTTCCAATCCTCCACGAGTATTTAAGAACTCACGGATCGAATTGATCAGCTTCGTTCTTTTTATAAACGTTTCTTTAACTGCAGGATTGATGATAAGATCGGCATAACGTTGACGATAACGAAACTCGGGATCTGTTACTGCATCAAAAGTTTGTCCCTCCGCTTCTTTCACAATCGGAAGCGGGCGAAGTGATTTGCTTAATAGTGTCAATTCTTTTACATGCACCGATGTTTCACCGGTCTTTGTAATAAAAGCATATCCTTTGATACCGATGATATCGCCGATGTCCATTAATTTTTTCCATACAATATCATACAACGATTTATCTTCTCCGGGACAGATGTCATCGCGACGGATATATAATTGCATGCGGCCAACGCCATCCTGGATCACTGCAAAATTTGCTTTACCCATATCGCGAACGCTCATGATCCTGCCGGCGATGCACACGTCTGCAAATTCTGCCTTTCGCTCTTCTGTATAATTTTCTTTGATATAGACCGACGTACTGTTTACGGGATATAAAGGAGCCGGGTAAGGCTCGATTCCCATCATGATCAATTCGGCCAGTTTCTCACGGCGAAGTTGTTCTTGCTCTGACAAATGTTGTGTGCTCATTGATGTTGTTAAAAGTCGCAAAGGTACTGGTTGAGAGGCTAAAAGCAAAGGCGGAGGAGGTTTAATGGTTTAAGGGTTTAAAGGTTTAATGAACCGATACCAAAGGAACTATCTAATAAATCTATTCTTTAAACCTTTAAACCATTAAACCTGCCTCCGTACTTTCTGTCAAAACCGCGTGAAAATCCCTAAAGTATCGTCAAACTTGCAACGTTTATTGGATTATTCCCTTCTGACAGGTATTTTGTAAGACATTTTAAACCCTTTGATAATTACGTATATGAAAAACTACTTTTTAGCCTTTGCCCTTGTAATTGCATTCGTTCCAGCCTCGCAGGCCCAGATCAAATTACCAGGCATTCTTTCCAAAAAATCAGCCGCAGCCGGCGTTTCTGAAAATGAAGCAGGTCAGGGTATTAAAGAGGCCCTGAGCAAAGGGGTAACCAATGCCGTACTGAATCTCAACAAAACAGATGGTTTCTTCGGAAGTGATATTTATAAAATGTTGCTGCCTCCTGATGCAAAAAAGGTCGAGACTACTTTACGCAGTGCAGGAATGGGCGCGCAGGTAGATAAAGCAGTACTTGCTATTAACCGCGGTGCAGAAGATGCAGTCGCTTTTGCCAAACCTATTTTTATTGATGCTATCAAAGAAATGACGATTACTGATGCATTGAATATTCTGAAAGGTGGTAAAGATGCTGCTACGCAATATTTCAAACAAAAGACAACAGAAAAATTGATCGCTGCATTTATGCCGTCAGTAAAAACTTCATTGGATAATGTAGGTGCTACAAAATATTATGGCGATATAGTTACTACGTATAACAAACTGCCTACTACGTTTAAGAAAGTAAATCCTGATCTTCCTTCTTATGTTGTTGGTAAAGCTGTAGATGCCTTATTTGACCAGGTAGCAAAAGAAGAAGCTAATATCAGAGATAATCCGCTCGCACGCACGAGTGATATTTTGAAGAAAGTATTTGGAAGCGTTAAATAATAATACAAATTAAGAATTAAGAGTTATGAATTATGAATGAACATTCATAATTCATAACTCTTAATTCTTAATTATACGACCCATCAGCTTCCTGCTAATAGTATCTGCCACGCTTCATCAACCTTTCCTTTCGCCAACAGCTTCTTTGCATAGCTATGTAATTCTTTTTCCATTTCATCCGGACTGATGCTATAGTATTGAATGATCTGTTTTAAATGATCATCATCGAATGTAGCGTCTATTACAGGCATTTCATGCACATTTGCAAGCTGACCAAGTTCATTGCCGGTAAGTATTTTACTATTTCGTATAGAGACCGGTAAGACGTCCAGCCCGATACCAAGTTTTACATTGGGTTTTTCTACTTCAAATAAATTACTGTCATCGACTTTACAATACCAGTTTCCTCCAAGTCGTCCGATATGATGGATCAATCGCTGATCTATTTTTTTATTTGCATCCAATAAGCTGTCATCGATATGTATGCAAAGTATTTCACAGATAACGAGATTGCCAGCGCCACCTTCATTGCCCAATGATTTTACTTCAATGACCTTACATTCCAGTTTAGCCTTGCTTTCTTTCACCATAGGCGGTTTTACACAAGTAGCTGGTTCAGATGTAAAACCGGCTTTAGCAAATTCATTTATTTCTTTTGGATATTCACAACTGGCCAATGAAACTTGCTGAACCATATCATACGTCACCATATTGATAACTACTTCCGGTACTTCCAATACATTTTCTAATGTATGCTTAACCGTATTATCGCGTACTCTTCTTGATGGAGAAAAAATAACAACAGGAGGTTGAGAAGAAAAAAGATTAAAGAAACTAAACGGACTCAGGTTTACATTACCGGCTTTATCGATAGTAGAAGCAAAACACACGGGACGTGGCGCTACTATATGTTGCAGGTAATATTGCTTTTCAACAGCAGATAGTGTACTAAGATCAAAAATCATTTCATGGATTTTTTGTTTCAGCAAGTGTTTTTGGAAAATTGAACATAAAAAAACAAATAAATGTTTTAAGTATAAATAGGAAATATAACATAGGAAAAAGTTCCTGTCTCATCCTTGAACTAAAAGTAACATAAGCCGTTGGGTCGATATAATGACGGGTGTTATTGGAAAGGGTTTTAATACGGAATATATTATAAAAGGAGAAATAAAATAATGCAAGAACTAATAAGCCTATAATTATATAAATAATCTTTTGTGAGCCGATTGAAGTAACCAGGCGTGGAATTAATTTGAAAATTATTGTTATCGCTAGCATGAAAACTGCTGGTTCCAGGTATGAGCCTATCGGATTCAGACCGCTTACAAAGGCATCATAACTAAACGAGAATGGAGGAGGCTCTCTTCTTATAAGTCCATAATAGAATATGGGAATAGCAATGCCGGCAGCCAGAAAAAACCACCACCAGTTCAATTTCCTTTTTTGCATCGGCCAAATATCCGGAAAAAATGAAGCCCGGCAATACCACCGTTCATGTACACTATCTGCCTTTTATCACGATTAGGGCTATAAAATAAAGAAATACGAACATCTTCGTTATACGAAAGATTTCGTTTAAATTATAAAACCTTAAATCATTTAGAATGAGAAAGTACTTATTAATGCTGGCTCTGAGTGCATTTGTCGCTATCACAGTCAGTGCCCAGGACAGTAAAGACAAACCAAAGATCGAAGGCAGTGGTAATGTAATAACGAAAGATATTGCCGTCACTTCCTTTGATCAATTAAATGTACAGGGTGTATTCAGCGTATTGCTGACGCAGGGAGATAAAGAAGGAGTAAAGATCGAAGCAGATGACAATCTCCAATCGCTGTTTGAAGTAAAAAACGAAGGTTCAACTCTTTCTGTAGTTATGAAAGAAAATGTAAACTTCAATAGAAAGAAGAAAATGAAAGTCTACATTACTTTTAAGAAATTGAAAAGTATGAATCTTAAAACAGTTGGTGATATTACTTCTGCTTCCAACATGAATTTTGATGACCTGAAAATTTCTAATAAAAGTGTTGGCGAGATTGATCTGAAGATGACAGCAAAAACATTAGATCTCGACAACAAAAGTGTTGGTAAAATAACATTCAATGGTAAAGCTGACAATGCTGTTATCAGAAACAAAGGTGTTGGTCAAATGAATGCAGGCGATTTTGTTGTACAAACAATGGATATAGAAAATACCGGAGTAGGTTCAGCAGAAGTAAACGCAGCAAAAGAATTGAAAATAAAAGACAACTTGCTGGGTAAGGTGACTAATAAAGGAAGTGCAACGCCGAAGCGACTGGCGAAAGCGTCAATTTAACTATGTACGATGTTAGATGTACGGTGTGCGACTATTCGATAAATGAAGACTTAATAATTATCGGTGGGTCGTACACCGTACATCTAACATCGTACATAATTTATTTCTTCTGCTTTAAAATGCTCCAATCACTTTCTTCCGCCACAATCGTATTCATTAATTTTCCCAGCCCCGCTACTTCCATTTCTACAATATCACCGGGTTGAAGCCATTGTTCTGTATAATCAGGATCGTTTAATTTACCGGTACCATTTAATTCCAGGAAGCAACCGGTACCAACTGTCCCACTACCAATCACATCACCAGGATAAAGATCTACACCATAAGAAGCTCGTTCAATGATCTCGGCAAATGTCCAATCCATATCAGCCATATTTCCCTGGCTAACTAATTTCCCATTTACCCAACACTTCATATCCAGGTTCCATGCTTTACCGACATGGTTTTCTTTTGGCGCTGTTTCAAAGGGTGCTAATTCATCCAGTGTTACTAACCATGGTCCTATTACTGTAGAAAAATCTTTTCCTTTGGCTGGTCCGAGATTAAGTTTCATTTCTTCCATCTGCAATGTTCTTGCACTCAAATCATTCATGATCATCAGACCACCGATATATTCATCCGCATCCGATGCTTTAATATTTCTTCCATGTTTGCAAATGAGTATGGATACTTCCAGTTCAAAATCCAGTTTATCAAAATGATCAGGCATACACATAATATTGCCCGGTCCCTGTATGCTATGATGATTTGTGAAATAAAAAATGGGATACTGATCAAATTCCGGGATCATTTCTACTTTTCTGTTTCTGCGCGCTGCTGCTACGTGCTGACGGAATGCATAGCCATCGCGACAGGAACTTGGAAAAGGAACAGGCGCGATCAGATCAACATCATTTACAGGAATGCCTCTGCTGCTTGAACGATCGCCTTCACGCAACATCATTTCGCCTGCCTGTGCTACCGGGAAAAGATCCTCCCAGTAAGTCAGAAGCATATTCATTGTATTAGGCAGATCGGGGTGGAGAACATCCAGATCATACAGCATATTATTGATAAGCACTCCCAGTTGTTCGTGGCCTTCACGGGCGTAAGAAACTAATTTCATTAACAAGGTTTTAGGAAATGCGAAGGTAGTAATACTCGTCGAAATGATTGATTTGCCGGTAATTATATTTAATCCACCATCCAGAATGTCTTGCGGCTATAAGCGATTTTCATTTTATCTTTGCGAAATGCAATTCGAGAAAATTAATAATAAAGGGCAGGCCAGGCTTTTCAAAAGTGATTACCTGGAAATGCTGACCAAAACACATCCATTGGTGATCTGGGGTATGTATTTACCTGTGATGGGCTATATGCTTTATTATAGTTATGCATCATTGGGTTATTCAACGCAACGCGTTATTCTTACATTCATTGGAGGTATGCTCTTCTGGACCTTTTTTGAATACATTGCCCACCGTTTTGTTTTTCATTTGATCAGCAAGAGTACAAGAATGCAGAAATTTGCTTACACATTGCATGGTAATCACCACCATTATCCGCGCGACAAGCAACGCTTATTCATGCCACCGGTCCCAAGTATTTTAATATCGTCTGCTATTTTTGGCTTACTATACCTGTTCATGCGTGGCAACACGTTCATGTTCTTTCCTGGTTTTGTATTAGGTTATTTAATGTATGGCACTATGCATTATGCTATTCATGCCTGGAACCCTCCTTTCAAGTGGATGAAACCTTTGTGGCGCAATCACCATTTGCATCATTATAAAAATGAGCACAATGGTTTTGGTGTCAGCTCCACTATCTGGGATCATGTCTTCGGTACTATGTTCGATCTGAAAAAAGAAAAAGAAGACAAAGAGAAAGTGAAGGATTTGATGTTTGAGAAAACTAAAAGGTAATAGCTATTAGTTACCATTTCTCATCGTCGCTTGCATCATTCTTTTGAGTGAATTCATTCCGTGATTTTATCTTTTGTATTTGTCTTTCTATGAGAAGGTCCGCTATAATATTTGCGGCATCTTGCTGTGGCTGCTGGTTCAATAGCGACTGCAGCTTCTGATCGCTTACATCTACACGATAAAGGATGGCGATTAATTTATTAAAGTCATACTGTAACAAATTATTGATCCGGTCGACCAATAATTGGCGGGCCGCGGATTGATTATCCTGTACCTGTATTTCCAATTGCTGCGCAACGCCACGAAATATTTCTTCCTGATCCATAATAGGATACTTAAATAAATTTCAAAAAAACATGTTAAAGAAATCTTAGAGTATTTTTCGTACGAATTTGGTCGTATATTGCTTTCCCGTACGAGTTAACCCCTCAAACCACACCAAAAGTATCGCCAAAACCATGAGAAAGATTATTTCGCTGATCTGTCTGCTGTTAATGCTATGTATTTATTCATTTTCCCAGGGCACATTGACGGGGAAAATAATGGATTCTTCTACTAAAAAGCCACTCGGATACGCTACCATTACTGTCTTCAAATCTGCCGATACAGCTATCATTACTTATCGCCTGAGTACACCAGAAGGTACTTTTAAAGTACCCGGCCTTCCTCTTAATTATGCCTGTCGTGTTGTTATCTCCTATTCAGGCTATAGTGTCTATCGTAAAGAATTCAGCTTGCCCACGGATCAACCTTCTATTGATCTTGGTACTATTTATATGACGCCCGATGCAAAATCATTAGATGAAGTATTAGTTATTGCCGAACGTCCACCCGTAGTTATTAAAAAAGATACTATTGAATTCAATGCGTCTGCATTTAAAACATTGCCGAATGCATTGGTAGAAGATCTGCTAAAAAAACTTCCGGGCGTACAAGTCGATCGCGATGGAAATATTACTGTCAATGGTAAACCCGTCAATCGGATATTGGTAGACGGAAAAACATTTTTCGGGGATGATCCCAAGATGGCCACAAGAAATCTTCCTGCTAATGTCATTGATAAAGTACAGGTAACAGATGATAAAGAAGAAATGCTTCGCAACGGTGATGATAACCTGAACAATGTTGGTAAGGTGGTCAATATTACTTTGAAGAAAGGAGTGAAGAAAGGATGGTTTGGTAAAGTATATGGAGGAGGTGGAACCGACCACCTATATGAAGCCGGAGCTATTGCAAATATTTACCGCGATACATTGCAGGTAAGTGTACTGGGCTATATGAATAATCTGAATAAACCCGGCTTCAGTTATTCTGAACTGTTACAGGCAGGCGGTCTTGACAGAGCAAGAAGTAATTCCAGTAGCAGCAATACGAGTATCTGGAACAGTTCAAGCGGTGGTAGTAGTGTATCTATTAATGGTGTCAACTTTGGTGGTCTGCAGGGAGGTGGAGGAATAGCTACCAGTAAAGGAGCAGGATTTAATCTGAATCATTCCCCCAGCAGCAAGCGTTCATTCTTCTTACAATATTTCCGGGGCAACGTGCAGGTTGACAGGCAATCTGTCACCGATACCAAGCTATTTAACAATGATACCACCGTGAGTAATAACACAAGATTACTTGGAAATGCAATTACTAACTCGCATAACATGGCTATTGGCGCGCGCTTAAAACCAGATTCTGTTACAAATATCCTGATCAATGCCAATTATACAATTGGTCTTACCGATGAAGATCGCACCAGCTTTATTAATACTATCAATAATAAATTAGGACAATTGAGCGATGGAAATTTATTGCAGAATAGTCTTGCTACTACACGCTATTACAGGCATGCTTTTTCTTACACTCGTTTGTCAAAAACAAAAAAAGGCCGCCGTTTCTCCATCAATCATAATCTTGATATTAATAATCGCTTTAATGACATTACTACCGAGACTGGTATCAGTTTCTTTTATCCAACCAGGTTTGATAGTGTGAATGCGCAACTTCGTAACGAAAGAGTTCCAAGAACGGATGGTAACCTGGTCATCAACTATAGTGAACCACTTGGTAAAAAATTTACATTGCGTGCCGGTGCCCGTTATGAATTAGGATTAATACACAACAGGATCGTAACATTTAATAAAAATGGTGGTCCCGAATTCGATGTACCTAATACTTTACTCAGCAGTGAATTTAAAAGAGTCAGTAACAAAATAATGCTGACATCAGGGGTCGAATTCAAATGGAAGAGCTGGACGATCACCCCGTTTGTAAGAGTGTTATCACAATTTGTAAATAATGACCTTGCTTCATTGCCTTCTCCGATCAAACAAAAGCAAACAAATTTATTGCCTGTGATGTCGGTTGTTTATAAGCAATTAAATATTAGTTACAACAAAGACATTGCGCTGCCTTTTTATTCTTACCTGATACCAGTGACTGATAATACTAATCCGTATTACATTAGCAAAGGAAATCCTAATCTCCTTTCTTCAGAACGTCATAACATTTCAGTAAATTATTATTTCAATGATCCGAAACGGTTGCTTAATGCAAGCGTGTATGCCAACGGCGCATTTGTTAACAACGATATTATTCAGAGCATAAACATCGATGATAAAGGTGTACAAACAACGATGCCTGTTAATGCAGATGGCAGCAGTAATTTCTATTTGAATTTTAATGTCAGGAAAGAATATAAAAAGAATACACGGTTTATTTTCTCCTGGAATGTTGGCAACAACCTGAACTATAATCACAATCGCCTGCTGTATAATAACGAAAGCAGCTGGCAAAGCACCTTTAATTTTTCGAACTGGGCCGGCGTTAATTTAAACTGGAACGATAAATTCGAGTGGAACGTGAATTATAGTCTTGGAAACAACTTCACCAGTTATACAAGCGCCGCATTTAAAAAATTAAATATTAAATACCAATGGTTAGAAAACGAATTGATATTACGCTGGCCAAAACATATCATCCTCGAATCACAGGTGAGTTATAGTTATACAAGTAATGTAGCTCCGGGTACGCCTAAAAATATCATACGCTGGAATGGTGCCGTCAACTTCACGATGTTAAAGAACGAAGCAGGTGTATTAAAGCTAAGTATGTTTGATATCCTGGATCAGAATCAAAACTCTTCTTCCTATGCATATCGTAATCAATTGACCACTTCTATTACAAATGCACTTACCCGTTATTTCATGGCAACATTCACTTATAATGTAAGACCGGCAGGAGTGAAGAAAAAAGTGGGGGGAAGGGAGAGGTTGTTTATGTTCTAACTGTTATCAATTCATAACTCATAATTCTAGTACTTTTCAATCACCCCCAACCCAAACAACGCAAAGTCATATTTCACCGGATCATTCTTATCGTATTTTTTTAATAGCGAAGTCAATTCAACAGCTGCCTGCCAATCGATTTGTTTTCTTGGTAAAAGATTAAATCTTTTAGCTACTCTTGCTACATGCAGATCAATCGGACAAATCAATTGGGATGGGGAAATATTTTCCCAAATACCGAAGTCGACTCCTTTCTTATCTTTTCTGACCATCCAACGCAGAAACATATTCAGTCGCTTACAGGTCGATCCTTTGTGTGGATCAGCAACATGTTTCTTTGTACGTGCTGGTGCATCTTCGAGAGAAAAGAAGTATTGGTGAAAGCCTGCTAAAGCATTGTAAACGTTTTCATCAGCAGGATTCATCCATTGTGTAAAGGCTGATTCCAGTGATGATTGCGCGGAATAATGAAACTTTAGAAAATCAATGAAATAAAGAAGATCAGTGGGATTGAATGTGCGATGCTTAAAGTTCAATAGCTTTTTTAATTCCTTTTCTCCGCTGCCAACGATAAAACTATGTGGCGCCATATCCATTAACTGCATCAATTCCTTTGACTTCTGGATGATGGTTGTGCGATTTCCCCAGGCAAATAAGGCGGCAAAGAAACCGGCCAGTTCAATATCTTGTTTCGAAGTAAAAAGATGGGGAATAGATACAGGATCATCTACAATAAAAGAAGGTTGATTATATTCATCAACCTTCTTATCTAAAAAGTTCTTTAGCGAATCCTTCATATAGTGCTCTGCGTCAGACGGGATCACTTCCTCTGATCAGTCGCAATATAATTGCAATAATAGCAATTACAAGTAAAATATGAATCATCGAACCGACAGAGAAGACAAAATAGCCTAACACCCAGCCGATCAGCAGGATTATTGCAACAAGGTAAAGCATAATATCTGGTTTAAAGTGAACAAATAGTTGGTGTTTCACTCTAAATTTTGCATAAACGATGCCAAAAGAAGTGGGGAAAAAAGGGAACGGATGAGTAAATGTAAAATATAAAACCACAAAATATAAAATGTAAAAGGTGGTCAGTCTCGAACCTGATCACCTTTTACATTATTATACCGCTGTCGGTGTTATAGCGTTTGACTTTTTGAATATGATTACCAGCAACCAAAAATGCATACCAATATTATCCGATGGCTTTTTCAAGATCACTGATGAGATCATCAACATCTTCAATGCCTACACTTAATCTTATCAAAGAATCGCTTAAGCCATTTTTTATTCTTTCTTCTTTTGGAATAGACGCATGTGTCATTGATGCAGGATGATTGATCAATGATTCAACGCCACCAAGGCTTTCTGCCAGAGAAAATAATTTGGTAGAAGAAAGAACCTTGCGCGCAGCATCAATATGATCATCTTTTAAAATGAAACTGATCATACCGCCAAAGCCACGCATTTGTTTTTTGGCAACCGCATAACCAGGATGATCTTCAAAGCCCGGCCAGTATACCTTTCCTACTTTCGAATGATTCCGTAACCAGCGTGCGATCTTTTCTCCGTTGATACAATGCTGCTGCATTCTTACATGCAATGTTTTAATGCCGCGCAATACTAAAAAGCAATCCATCGGTCCGGGTACAGCGCCACAACTTTTTTGTATAAAATAAAGTTTTTCGCGCAGCTCGCTGTCATTCATCACTAGTGCACCCTGGATAACATCGCTATGACCGCCAAGATATTTTGTGGAAGAATGCATGACAAGGTCAGCGCCAAGATCAAGTGGGTTTTGTAAATAAGGAGAAGCAAACGTATTATCTACACATAATAAGGCACCTGCCTCTTTGGCAATAGTTGAAGCAGCAGCGATATCAGTAATATTCATTAACGGATTGGTAGGCGTCTCAATCCAGATCAGCTTTGTTTTCTTCGTTACCGCTTTTTTAACTGTTTCCATATTGGTAACATCTATATAATGAAAACGGATCCCAAATTTTTCAAATATTTTACTGAAAAGGCGATAAGTACCGCCATACATATCGTTACCAGCGATTACTTCATCGCCAGGCTCTAATAGTTTAATTACCGCATCGGTTGCAGCGACACCACTGCTAAAGGCCAGGCCATATTTTCCATTTTCAATAATGGCTAATGCTTCTTCGAGTGCTTTACGTGTAGGATTTTGACTGCGGGCGTATTCAAACCCTTTATTCTTGCCCGGCGCTTCCTGTACATAAGTAGATGTTTGATAGATAGGTGTCATGATAGCGCCGGTAGAAGGGTCAGGTTCTGCGCCAGCATGGATAAACTTAGTAGCTATTTTCATACATGAATTAATTTATGACTGATATGTCTATGGGTTGAAGAGTTGAAAGGTTTAATGAAGGTTATCTGTAATCAATTATACTGCTCCATTTAACCATTCAACTTTTCAAGCTTTAATCTTTTAGCAAAGATGTGAAAAAATAAGTTGGCAATCATAAAACAAGCCGCTACCGCTCATCCACTGATCTTTTCCTTTAACAAAACCTTAATCACCCTATCCTGATTTTTTTAATCACGTTTCACGGAGATAAATCAACCTTTCGAATTGCTATAAGAGGAGTTGAGCTGGTTTTATGATTTTAAGGTAAAATACTACGTAACAAACCTCATTACCGGCAATCGACATTCTCCTTGCATCCGGTCAATCCGGGTTATACATTCGGTCAAGAATTTTCAACCATTAAAAAAGTATATATCATGAAACAATTATTTTACATCGCCGTTTTGCTGATCGGCTTATCAGCAAACGCAACTCCTCCACGTGACGTGAGTGCAAAAGTATTAAAGGCCTTCACGGAAACATTTACTACTGCACAGGATGTTACCTGGCACCAGTACGACACTTACTCTCAGGCTAACTTTCGCCAGGATGATATCCAGGTAAGAGCTCAGTATGATAATGAGGGTACGTTGATCAAAACAACCCGCTATTATAACGAGAAACAATTAATGCCTAACATCGTTGCCAAGTTGAAAAAACATTATCCCGGAAAAGAAATTGGTGGTGTAACTGAAGTTTCATCTGATGATGAAGTGACTTTTGTGATCAATCTTAAAGATGATAAGAACTGGTACATTGTGAAATCAGATATTTATGGCAACCTTCAGCAAACTGATAAATACAAAAGAGCTGATCTGTAAAAGATATTGATGTTTGTGTTTAGTGAATCATCCTTGATCTGAATTGTCCCGTCAATCGCGGGACAATTTCTTTTATACTATGTGCGCCTATGTTTCTATGATCCTATGTGGTAAAAAAGCTATTGTTTTGAACTCATCTATTCATTGAGTCGCGTAGTTCACCACATAGGATCATAGAAACATAGGCGCACATAGTCCTGAATGATTTATAAATAGGAAGCTGCAGACAGGTACCGCCAATCATATGGATTGGCTTCATAGCTTGAAGATGCAACAACAGGTTTTGAAAGCACCTTTTCAGAAAGTATTTTTTCTCCTACTAATTTTTTCTTTGCGTCCCCAATTAACTCCTGGATCTTTTTATGCTGCATCCATACTTTTTGTGGAGGCTCGAAACCGGTTTTATCACGTCGCCAGGTAATTTCATCCGGTAATTTTTTATCCATTACTTTCCGGAGCAGCCATTTCGTCCAGCCCTGCCTGATCTTGTAATGAGCGGGCAATGAAAAAATAAAACCCACCAGTTCGTGACTCAGGAAAGGTAAGCGCACTTCTCTTCCATGCGCCATCGAATTCCTATCAGCATAGCGGAGCAGCTCTTCTAATCCATGAATACAGGTGCTGAAATATAAACTGCTGTTTAATCCATCTTGTATAGGCGAACTATAATAGGCCTCCCTGCTTTGCAGGCGTACAAATTCTCTGTCCAGATCTTCCTGTTTTAAGGCATTGATAAGGTATTGATGTTCCAATACCACGGATGCAATATCAGGAAACAGGGCAGCGATGATATTTTTAACGCCAAATTTTTCCTGAACGCCAAGATCTCTTGCAGCAGAGATCTCTTTACTGCGTATCAATCTTCTTTTTTGAAAAAGCTCCTGCCAATACCATTTATAGTATTTACGATAACCTCCTAATGTTTCATCGGCCCCTTGTCCATCGAGCAGCACTTTTACCTGGTGCTGACTAGCTAATTCGAACACTTTATATTGGGCATAAACACTTGCAGAGCCAACGGGCTCTTCCTGTTGGTAACAAAATTTCTCCCAGTCATTCGCAAGATCATCTCCTGTAATATTAATGATATGATGAGGAAGATGAAAATCAGTTGCCACTTGTTTCGCAAAATGTGTTTCATCTTTTTCAAAGCCCGGAAAACCGGCTGTAAAAGCAGTGAGCGGTTGATTGGTATGTATTTTTGAAATAATAGCTGCTATGGAAGAACTATCCAGGCCACCACTCAGGCTTGTTCCCATCGATACATCGCTTCGTAACCTTCTTTTGATGGAAACAGAAAATAATTCATTGAACTGTTCAATCGCTTCTTCATCTTTTATTTTATCCTGTTGAATATTGGTATTAATATCCCAATATTTTCCGGTCGTTAATTCTTTTGTAGAAGGTTTATAAGATAACCATGTAGCTGGCGGAAGTTTAAAAATATTTTCAAAGAATGTTTCTTCTCTTTTTTCCGGATTATCTGTATAACCAATAGTGATGAAATTGAAAAGCATTTTCAGGTTAGCCGTACGTGGTACACCGCAGGCCCATAATGCTTTCATCTCCGATGCAAAAATGAATTCACGGTTATTGAAATAGTAGAAGAAAGGTTTTTCACCGAACCGATCCCTTGCTGCAAACATTTCTTTTTCTTCTTCATCCCAAATAGCAAAGGAAAACATACCATCGAAGTGATCAACACATTCATCATCCCACCAATCATAGGCCGCCAATATTACTTCTGTATCTGATTGTGTACGGAACGTGTAGCCTTCTTTCTCCAGTTCTTTTCTTAATTCTATGTAATTATAAATTTCGCCATTGTGAATAATGGTATATCGTGAAGTATCGCCAAAATGCATAGGCTGTGCCGCGGCTTCACTCAGGTCGATGATGGAAAGACGGCGATGACCAAACAATGCAGTACCGTCCTCATTCTGCCAGATCCTTTCTCCATCCGGCCCACGATGAGACAGCGCATTGGTCATTTTTTGCAAATGCTCTACCTGGTAAACCGATGATGATTGTATGATGCCTGCTATGCCGCACATGGTGTAAATATATGTAAAGGAAGGCAGTCTGTCAGTCGGCAGTCAACAGTCACAGTTTGCAAATATTTATTTTCCTAAGTGTTTAGACCTGTGATACTCTTAATAAAGTCAACCTCTGACTGTTGACTGCCGACT
>JBDTPD010000024.1:0-16603 GCA_039932855.1 Chitinophagaceae bacterium
CAGTTGGAATTTTGAAATTTTGGTTTCACGCAAAGACGCTAATAGCTATCGGATTCGTGAAGCCGCAAAGAGTCTTTGCAACTTTGTGCACTTCTTTGCGCCTTCGTGAAACCTGAATTTCAAAATCGTAATAAGTAATAATCTTTATACTAACAATTGTTAGTATAAGATGAAAATTTAGTGTATCTTGCGTTGCCTTTAGCGATTGCTTGCCAATGATCATAAAAAGGTGAATATTGTGCCACCCAGTTCTGTTAAACAGGATAGAGTGGCACTGTTCTTAAAAGTATAAATTATGGATTTCCAGGTTTCAGAGTTAACACAACAAGTAGCACAGACCGCGCGTGATTTTGCCCGTCAGCATATCAAACCCCACGTTATGACATGGGATGAGAGCCAGGAATTTCCTGTGCAGGTATTTAAGGAAATGGGGAAGCTCGGTTTGATGGGCGTGCTCGTTCCTGAAGAATATGGCGGCGCCGGTTTATCGTATTACGAATATAAAACGGTGATCGAAGAGATCTCAAAAGTTTGCGGTTCCATCGGACTCAGTGTGGCAGCACATAATTCATTATGTACCGGTCATATTATGGCGTTTGGTAATGCAGAACAAAAGAAAAAATATTTACCCAAACTTGCTACAGCTGAATGGATAGGTGCATGGGGATTGACAGAACCTGGTACCGGTAGTGATGCAGGCAATATGAAAACGACTGCTGTAAAAGATGGCAATGATTGGATCATAAATGGAACAAAAAGCTGGATCACTCACGGAAAAAGTGGTGATGTAGCAGTAGTGATCTGCAGAACAGGTGAGCCAAGAACAAAAAATAATGCAACAGCCTTTGTAGTAGAGCGTGGCGCCAAAGGATTCACTGGTGGTAAGAAAGAAAATAAATTGGGAATGCGCGCCAGCGAGACAGCTGAAATGATCTTTGATAATTGCCGTATTCCGGATGGTAATCGTTTAGGTGAAGTAGGAGATGGCTTCAAACAATCATTGAAAGTATTGGACGGTGGAAGAATATCTATTGCCTCTTTATCATTAGGTATCGCAAAAGGAGCTTACGAAGCAGCACTGCAATACTCACAGGAACGTCACCAGTTTGATCAGCCTATTTGCAACTTCCAGGGCATCTCTTTCAAACTCGCAGACATGGCTACCGAAATCATGGCGGCTGACCTGTTAACCTTACAGGCATGTGATTTGAAAATTCGTGGGGAGAACGTGACGAAAGCCGGCGCTATGGCAAAATATTATGCCAGCGAAGTAGCGGTGAAAGTTGCTACTGATGCTGTACAGATATTTGGCGGCTATGGATATACCAAAGATTTTCCTGTAGAAAAATATTATCGCGATTCCAAACTCTGCACGATCGGAGAAGGTACAAGTGAGATACAGAAGGTGGTTATCTCGAGAGAAGTATTGAAATAACTTAATTGAAAATAGTTGAAGGGTTGAATGTGGTTTAAAAATTTCTTTTAAACTATGATCAACCCTTCAACATTTATATACCTTTATGTAAATGTACCAATCAAAGCATATAGTCATTGCTTTTCTTATTCTCTTCATCGGAGTAGTCGCATTTTTTTCAATTCAATATTTTATTAATAGAAGACCATCGAACAGTCCGGTTATTATTACGGAGAATAATACGATTGATACATCGCAAGCAGAAAAAGGGAAAATATTATTCAGGGCATGCGCACCCTGTCACGGTATTTTTAAAGATTTGACAGGTCCTCTCCTTGCTGGAGTTGAAAAAAGATGGCCAGATAAAAAAGAATTATTTGCGTTTATTAAAAACCCTGGAGTGGTAATGCAAAGAAATGCATATGCGAAAAAATTGAAAGAAAAATATATATCTATGATGCCGGCATATAGGTTAACCGATAAAGAAATAGAATCAATTTTAGCTTATACACGCAGAGAGGAAAATGGTCGGACTGGCTATTAATGTGACTCAGAACTTTCTTATTTCTAATTACTCATTCCTTATTTCTCATTTACTTCACCTCCTGCATATCCACGAGCTTTCTATAAAATCCATTCTGCGCCATCAGTTGATCATGCGCTCCACGCTCAACGATCTTTCCTTTTTGTAATACAATGATCTCATCTGCGTGACGGATAGTAGACAACCGGTGAGCAATAACAATACTGGTCCGGTTTTGCATCATATTATTGATAGCATCCTGCACCAGCCGTTCACTTTCTGTATCCAATGAAGAAGTAGCTTCGTCAAGAATAAGTATCGGAGGATTTTTCACTACCGCTCTCGCAATCGTCAATCGTTGTCTTTCACCGCCACTCAGCTTACTACCACGATCACCGATATTGCTATCGTAGCCACCTTCTTTTTGTGTAATAAAATTATGCGCATTGGCAACTTTAGCTGCTTCAGTAATTTCTTCTTCTGTAGCATTTTCTTTTCCCAACTTGATATTATTGGCAATGCTATCATTGAAAAGAATCGGTTCCTGTGTTACAATACTCATCAATCCGCGAAGCGAATGAAGTGTGTAGTCTTTAATATTTACACCATCGATCAGTAACTCACCTCCTGTTACATCATGAAAACGAGGAATCATATCAGCCAGTGTAGATTTTCCAGCGCCTGATGAACCAACCAATGCAATGGTTTTACCTTTTTCAATGATAAGATTAACTCTATCTAAGATCAACGCGTCGTCATAATAGAAGACAACATCACGGAATTCGATTTTATCTGTAAAGCTGAGGATCTGTATAGCATCCGGTTTATCTTCTACTGTAACGGGTGTATTTAACACTTCTTCTACACGGCTCAAAGCAGCTGCACCACGTTGGATATTAAAAAACGAAGTAGAAATGTTTTTTGCCGGATTAATGATCAGTGCAAAGGATGCGATGTAAGCCATCAGTTCTTTTCCCTGTAATTCGCCTCCTTCCAATACCAGTCTTCCACCAAAGTATAAAATGGTGCAGAGTACCATTACGCCAAGTAACTCTGTCAATGGGGAAGCTAAATCCCTGCGGGCTCCCATTTTTTTTCTGACCTGGAAAAGTTCTTTATTTACTCCGTGAAAGCGACTGCTTAATAATTTCTCGGCCAGGAAAGCTTTTATTACTCTTAATCCTCCTAATGTTTCATCAAGAATGGAAAGTCCTTCACCTAACTTAATAGCAGCATCTTGTGATTGTCTTTTTAGTTTGCGACTTATGCGCCCGATAAGTAGTCCGGTTACGGGTAGAAGGATCAATAAGAATAGAGAAAGCTTTGGGGAAATAGAAACAAGAAAAGCCAAATAACCTATCACAGTTAAAGGGTCTTTGATCATTCCATCAAAAGTGCCCACTACTGACCCTTCAATTTCTCCGATATCATTGGTCATTCTTGAAATGATATCTCCTTTTTTCTTTTCTGTAAAATAACCAATCGGTAAACGAAGGATCTTATCGTACAAATCACCACGTAGTTCAGTAATGATGGAACTGCGAACGGGAACAGAGATGCGGTTGGAAAGATAAATGAACAGGTTTTTTAGAAAAGTAGCAACGATAATAAAAATACAGATCGCTGTTAATGCATGGAGTTTTCCATTAGGTCCATTTACTATATCAGTAAGCGTATTATTAATAAATGATCCCAGTACATTGTTTTTGACCATGTTCTCAGGAGATCCGAGACCTGTGTCAAAGATCAACCCGAAAAAGGGGATGAGCATACCGATTGAGATAATACCAAAAAGAGTGGCCAGAATGGTAAACAGAAAATACACGGCCAGTTTGCCATTATGCTTCTTCAGATACCCGAAAATCCTTGAATATTTCTTCATTATGTTCTATAAATCGCTTAAACGGGGCAAAGTAACTAATTTTACAGCGTCCGCCGAAGCTTTAACCGGCGAACCAGCAATAAATAGGGGTAAATAACAACATATTATATGGAAGAAGGAAAAAGGCAGAAACAGATAGCGGGATTGCTCAATGAAGAAATGAACCTGATCTTCCAGCGTCTTGGATTGAATATGATCGATGGCGGAATGGTTTCTATTTCTGGAGTAAAAGTGACGCCCGACCTGCTTGAAGCACGGTTTTATCTTAGTTTTTTCCAGGTAAAGGATGTGGAAGCTGCATTAACTAAAATAGACGAGCGCCATCACGATATTAAAAAAGAACTCGCCGCTCGTATCAGGCATCAGCTACGCAGCGTCCCTGTTCTGAAATTCTTCAAAGACGATACACTCGATCAGGTGTTCAAAATGGAAGAACTGTTTAAGAAGATCAACAAACCAGGAGAGGAGTGATACGTTTAAAGGTTTAAGGGTTAAATGGTTTAATGGTTCTTTAAAACAAAATAATCCCCAAGCCGTAGTTAAAAATTTAGTCATTATAATTATACTCTGCAATTTAAAGTCTTTCAACCTGCAACCTTTAAACCTTTAAACCCTTAAACGCTCTTGCACTTCCTCTTCGCCTGGCGATATTTCAAAGCAAAAAAATCAACGACTGCGATCAATGTCATTGCATGGATCAGCATTGGCGCGATCGTATTAGGAACAGCCGCATTGATTCTTGTATTAAGTGTATTCAATGGGTTTGAGGACCTGGTGAAATCATTATACTCTTCTTTTTATACCGATCTCAAAATATCTCCTGTTACCGGAAAGAATATTACGCTAACGCCTGCACAGTTACAACAATTAAAAGGTATCAATGGAATTAAAAACTATTCATTAGTCGTAGAAGAAAAAGCATTCCTGCAAAACGGCGATTATCAATCCGTCGCTTATATCAAAGGTGTTGATGAAAATTATCGCTATGTAACTGGTGTCGCGGATCATATTGTGAAAGGTGAATATGACCTGGGAAATGAAGACGTTCCTAAGTTAGTATTGGGTATTGGTGTAGAAGGAGCATTAGGTATACAGGCAGATAAGAATATTTTTATTTTAAAAATATATTTACCAAGAAAAAGCAATATCGAACAGATCGATCCGCTTAATGATATCAGTAATGATTCTATCCGCACTTCTTCTGCATTTGTTATTCAACAGGATTTTGATAATAAATATGCCATTACCAATATCGATTTCATGAAAAAGGCATTGAAGCTCGGTCCTGACGAGTATAGCGGAGCCGAGATCACATTAAAAAATCCCTCAGATGCGGAGTTGGTGCAGGGACAGATAAAGAAGATCATGGGAAATAATTATCGTGTACAAACACGATACGAGCAGAACCAAAGTCTTTATTCTATTATGAATATAGAACGATGGATCATTTACGGTGTGCTGTGCCTGATACTGGTTGTGGCAGCATTTAATATGATTGGTGCATTAACGATGCTGGTGCTTGAAAAACAAAAAGATATCAGTGTGCTATATTCTCTTGGTGGCAATAGGAATTTTATTCAAAAAATATTTCTGACCGAAGGATTATTATTGGCAGGCATTGGTACCATCACCGGCATGCTACTCGCTCTTATCATCGCCTATTTGCAAATAAATTATCACCTCATCAAATTAGAAGGCGGTTCATTCCTGATCGATTATTTCCCGGTAAAACTCAGGTGGACAGATTTCCTGCTGGTAAGTGCTACTGTATTAGTTATTGCACTCATTGCATCATGGCTTCCTTCGCGCAAGGCATCATCACAGGAATTTTCATTAAGAAGCGAATAATACAAAGAATAAGAAATAAGGAATAAGAAATAAGAAAGTCGCAGTTTGAATGCTGCGACTTTCTCATTTCTTATTCCTTATTCTTAATAATCTCCTATCGTCTCCGGCAATTGCGCCAGCGCTTTTGCCAGTTGCTCATCATTCGGTGCTACACCGTGCCAGTTATGATCATTTTCCATAAAGTCAACCCCTTTACTCATGATCGTATGCATCATGATCGCAATAGGTTTGCCCTGGCCAGTCATTGCTTTTGCTTTATCGAGATTGGCCACTACATCGTCCATATCGTTGCCATTCATTTCAAGAGTTGTCCAACCGAAGGCATTGAATTTCTCACGAATATTACCAAGACTCATTACTTTATCGGTAGGTCCATCGATCTGTTGACCATTCCAGTCGATCGTAGAGATCAGGTTATCTACTTTATGGTGCGCCGCAAACATTGTTGCTTCCCATATTTGTCCTTCATCCAACTCGCCATCACCATGTAATGAGAAAACAGTCGTCGTTTCTTTATTCAGTTTTTTCGTCAGGGCCGCGCCTATTGCCGCACTCATGCCTTGTCCCAATGAACCGCTGGCGATGCGTATACCCGGCAGGTGCTCATGGGTAGCAGGATGACCCTGAAGCCTTGAATTGATCTTTCTGAACGTAGCCAGTTCTTTGATATCAAAGTACCCGGAACGGGCCAATGAGGCATAGAACACGGGTGAAATGTGTCCATTGGACAAAAAGAATACGTCTTCGTTCGTAGCATTCATATTAAACGAAGGATTGTGTTTCATTACTTTGAAATACAGGGCTGTAAAGTAATCGGCACAACCTAATGAACCACCAGGGTGACCGCTTTTAGAACCGTGCACCATACGTAGAATATCGCGTCTTATTTGCGATGCAATTGCTTTTAAGTCAGGCATAAAAATTTAGGTACTTTTTAAACTTTTTGTATCTTGCCGCCTCAAATCTGTGAGAGACCCGGCAAAAATGCGATCTTTTTTGCAAATAAAACCAACTTTGGAATTTAATCTGTAACGATCGTCTTGTTTATGTGAGAATGGAGATGCGTATTAAATAATTAATACCCCATGTAAGATTAAGAGGTTAAGACCTATTTTTGTACCGTAAATCCCTGTTTGATGCTTGATGTATTGTTAACAGCTTCAGTTTCTTTTATCATATCTTTTCTTGCAATACCTGTTGTTTTGCAGATTGCAGAACAAAAAAAGCTTTACGATGTTCCTGATGAAAGAAAAGTTCACACCCACGCGGTAGCGTCTTTGGGTGGTGTAGGTATCTTCGGCGGCTTCTTACTCGCCTCATTATTATCAATACAGGTTTATAACGATTTCGAATTTCAATACTTCTTTGCAGCAGCATTGGTTATTTTCTTTCTTGGATTAAAAGATGACCTTGTTGTCTTATCTGCCAGTAAAAAGTTTATCGGACAGATGGTCGCTGCTTCAATTCTCATTCATCTCGGGCATATCCGCATCGATAGCATGTACGGTCTGTTTGGTTTTTATCAATTACCAGAAGGCTTTGCACTTGCTTTATCATACCTGACTATCATCGTTGTTATCAATTCATTTAACCTTATCGATGGTATTGATGGGTTAGCTGCCAGTCTCGGTATGCTTACCATGATCATCTTCGGTACTTACTTTTTCATCAACGGATACCAGGCATATGCATTACTTGCTTATGCATTGACAGGAAGTCTTGCTGCGTTCCTGATCTTCAATCATCATCCTGCCAAGATATTTATGGGGGATTCCGGATCGCTGATGATCGGGTTGGTCAATGCGATACTTGTTATAAAGTTTATCAATGTAGCTAATGATCCTGCTGTTGCTATTCCTGTACCTGCAGCGGTAGCAGTTGGCTTTTCTATATTGATCGTGCCTCTGCTCGATACGCTCCGTGTATTTGCGATCCGCATCTTCAACGGACGTTCACCTTTTACTCCTGATAAAAATCATATACATCACCTTCTTCTTAATTGGGGTCTCGGACATTCTGCTGTCACATTAGTGTGTGTTGGTTTGAATGTAGGGTTTGTAGTTTTGGCTTATCTCGCTAAGCCATTAGGTAATACATATCTTATTCCGTTGATGCTGATACTGGCATTCTCCGGCATTGGAATATTATATTACCGCAAGCCAAGACGTACTATGGTTATTGCAAAACGTATGAATGGAGCTACTGAATTGAAGACTCCTTCCAAAGTGGTGGCGCTGACTACTGAAGCGGCTACCGCCGACCAGTCCTGATAAATACGAAATACGAAGTTATAAGTACAAGCAGTCTTTCAGAAGGAAAGGCGCTGGTTACATCATGCCCGTACTTCGTATTTCATAACTCGTACTTTTTTTTAGAACAATCGCTTTCGTTAGCTTTGTCTCTATCATTTTCCAAGAAAATAAAAAGCATTTATGCCAGAAGATATTCCATCCATTATAGCCGTTACTGAAGATTTAATGAATAAAGCCATCAATCACCTCGAAGCCGAACTGATCAAGATCAGGGCTGGTAAGGCTAATCCACAAATGCTGGATGGATTGGTAGTTGATTATTATGGATCACCAATGCCCATCAACCAGGTGGCTAATATTAGTGTGATGGATGCCCGTACACTGACCATTCAGCCATGGGAAAAGAATATGCTGCAACCGATCGAGCGTTCTATCATCGGCGCCAATATTGGCGTTACCCCACAAAATGATGGTGCGATCATCCGCATCACTCTTCCGCCAATGACAGAAGAAAGAAGAAAAGAACTGGTAAAGAAAAGCCTGGCAGAAGGCGAACAATCGAAAGTTGCAATCCGCAATATCCGCCGCGATGCTATTGAAGGAGTAAAAAGACTTCAGAAAAATGGTTTGAGCGAAGATGCCGCTAAAGATGCTGAAGCAGAAGCACAACAAATTACTGATCGTTTCATTGCAACGGTAGAGAAACATCTTACAACAAAGGAGAAGGAGATAATGTCAGTTTAATTATGAAGTACCCCCGGCCCCTAAAGGGGAGTAAGAAGAACTTCAAACTGCGAAAACTTTCTCCGACGAGTCTCCCGGTATTAACTAACTATATATGGTAAATGTTGTGGGGACTCGTCGATGGAGGCATCTGCTGATATAAGCTGATGTGCGATGTGTCCTACAAATTCAGAATTCATAATTATGAATTCTGAATTGATTGTTCCGTGCCTGCCTGCCGGACAGGCATGTTCGATATTCTATTCCTCCCCTTTAGGGGCCTGGGGTACTTCGGATTCCTTTTTCTTCCTGTTAGCTAAGTACACTCCAAATAAAATTATTCCAAGACTAACGACTTCCAGTGGTCTGACCTCTTCATGATCAATCACTCCCCACATTACAGCGACGAATGGAATTCCATAAGTAACCAGGGAGGCAAAGAGACCACCGGCTTTCTGAACGAGAAAATAAAATAACACCGTTGCGATCGAACTGCCAACAATACCTAATAGCACTGTAGCAAATAAGGATAATTGCAAAGAAGGACTGGAGAAATCAAGATCTAAAAATCCTGCATTGTATAAGATCACCGCACAGGGAATAGCCATGAAGGCAAGCGAAACAGAACTGACCTGCATTGGTGTTTTATCGCTGAGATAATGACTAACGATGTTAACGTTTAATCCATAAGAAATAGTGGCCAGCAATACCAATGATGCATAACCAAGGTTATCGAGGCTTACATCACCTTTGGCAAGGGTAAGTAAACATAAACCAACAAATCCTATGATTATACCAACGATTTTACGTCTTTCTATTTTATCCTTGAAGAATATTGTACCAAGTATCGCTACAAAGATTGGTGTGAGTGAATTGAGAATACCGACTATCGCACTTTCATCTAATTTAATGACAGCTTCTGCAAAAAGGAAGGCAGGTAACAGGTTGCCAAAAAAACCAGCAATAATAATGATCCACAATTTTTTACCAGAAATCTTACGCAGATGATAGATAGCAGTGGGAACAAAAATAATACCGGCAGAAAATATCCTGATCGCCGCTATTTCTGCAGCCGTCAGGGTTGTCTTGCCCATTTTCATTAAAATAAATGAACTGCCCCAGATAAAACAAAGTAAAACGAAGACAGCCCAACTGATAAATCTATTACTCATAGCGTTGAAAGTGCGCAAAGTTCATAAAAGAGAAGCAGAGATGTTTAATTTTTTTAAATTGTGTGATATAATCCTCAAATAGTACAATGGCAACAATCAAACTTAGTAAAATAGATACCCGCGCTCCGAAAGATGCTGATAAAAAAGAAACAAAGGAAAAGATAGATGGCATCGTTGCTGAACTCAACGAACTTCAGAATTTATTGTTCGCAGAAAGCAAACATTCTATCCTCATAGTCATTCAGGGAATGGATGCCAGTGGTAAAGATGGTATCATCCGCAATGTAATGGGACATATGAATCCGCAGGGTGTTACAGTTAAATCTTATAAAGCGCCAACGGCTGAGGAGCTTGCACATGATTTTTTATGGAGAATACATCTGCATACTCCGCCAAAAGGAATGATCCAGGTATTTAACCGCTCGCACTATGAAGATATTCTCATTACCCGTGTACACAAATGGTGCGATGATGAAACGGCAAAGAAAAGAATGAAAGCGATCAATGATTTTGAATCGCTGATACAGGAACATAACAACACGCATATCCTGAAATTTTATTTGCATGTATCACCAGCCGAACAACAGGAGCGACTGGCAGAAAGATTAAAAGATCCTGCCAAGATGTGGAAGTATAATGCCAACGACCAGTCGGAGGCTAAACTCTGGGATGATTATATGAAAATGTATGAAGACTGTTTTGAAAACTGTGCTAATCCGCCATGGACCATCGTTCCCGCTGATCAAAATTGGTACAAGGAATACATCATTGCCAAACAATTGCGCGATCTTCTCAAAGGACTTGATATGCAGTTTCCCGGACTAAAGAAATAGGTCTGCGCTGGCGTTAACCTATAATTTACATTAATTAAAAAAAACATATCTTAACTTCTACAACAAAACTCAATATTATGGGAATGCTTAAAGAATTCAAAGAATTTGCCATGAAGGGCAACATAGTTGACCTGGCAGTTGCCGTGATTATCGGTGGCGCCTTTGGCAAAATCGTGACTGCATTAACTGACAGCATTATCATGCCGATTATTAGTCTCGTAATAGGCAAAGGTGGTGTATCTGATATTAAGTTTACTATCGGGCACACCGTTTTTCCCGTTGGTGTTTTCCTGCAGGCGATCATCGACTTCATCCTGATTGCGTTTGTATTATTTGCAATCATTAAGACAATGAATTCCATGCAGAAAAAGAAAGAGGCAGCAGTTCCGCCTCCAACTGCTGAAGAAATTGTATTGCTTCGTGAAATCAGAGATTCCCTTAGAAAATAATTATCAGTCGGCAGTCTGTCAATCGCCAGTCAGCCTCCGAAACCAAAAGGAGAATTACAGGTATAGAACATTGACTGCCGACTGATAGACTGTCGACTGCCTACTGACTGAAAACCCTTATTTTTGCAAAGTCCTGTCTTCAAAAGCAGGACTTTATTTTTCTCCATAAAACATTCCGGCAGTGAACAATACGTCGTACCAGATTAAGTTACCACAGTTTGAAGGACCCTTTGACCTTTTGCTGTTTTTTATTGAAAGAGATGAGCTGGATATTTATAATATTCCTATTAGTGTCATCACGAATGATTTTCTGACTTATATCCATGAGCAGGAAACACTGAATATTGAACTTTCCAGCGAATTCATTCTTTTTATTTCTACGCTGATGCGTATCAAGGCAAAAATGTTATTACCCCGCAAAGAACTCGATGCACAGGGTAATGAAATTGATCCGCGCGAAGAACTCGTTAGTAAAATTCTTGAATACAAACGCTTCAAAGAAGCATCGGCACAGATGGCAGAGATGGAAGCTATCCGTATGCTGATGGTTAAACGTGGAAATATTCAGAAAGAATTATCCTCGATAGGTGAAGAAGCTGGTGAAGGAACAG
The DNA here is from genome assembly GCA_039932855.1 of Chitinophagaceae bacterium. GTDB lineage: Bacteria > Bacteroidota > Bacteroidia > Chitinophagales > Chitinophagaceae > JAJKIP01. Next base: position 11,708 of record JBDTPD010000024.1, read on the forward strand.
AGATCCAGCAAGTGACCATGTTCCGGTTGATGAAAGCATTTGAAAAAGTAATGCAACGTCTGCATGATCGTAATAATAAACCAGTGCATACGGTCAATCCATACCGTTATACGATGGAAAGCAGTCGTGATTACATGCTGAAGCAAATACACGAGCATCGCAATATGTCATTTGAAAAAATATTTGACAAAGCAGAGAACAGGGTACATGCGATCTTCTTATTTCTTTCGATGCTTGAACTGATACAGGCGAAATTTATGAAGATCATGATCGGCGAAGGAAAAAATAATTTCATTATCGAATACAATGAGCCGGAAGACAGACTGGCTGACCTCGAAGAAGAACAAAATCAACCTCAATAATTTAAAATCATTATCATGAAACGTTACGGCACTGCCAACTGGAAAGGAACCGGCAAAGAAGGAACCGGTACCAGCTCAACACAATCAGGAGTTTTAAAAGATACACAGTACTCTTACAAAAGTCGTTTTGAAGAGGGTATCGGAACCAATCCGGAAGAATTGATTGCAGCTGCTCACGCCAGTTGTTTTTCAATGAAGCTCAGCTTTGTATTGAATGCAGCTGGATTTACTGCTGACAATATTGACACAAAATGTACGATCACATTGGATAACGGAGCTATCACGGAAAGTCATCTGGAAGTGAAAGCAAAAGTGCCTGGTATCGATGCAGCCAAATTCAGCGAAATAGCCGCCGATGCAAAAGCAAATTGCCCGGTGAGCAAGTTGTTGAATGCGACTATTACGATGGAAGCGACTTTAGCATAAGCAATTCAAAATTAAAAATTAAAAAGTCAAAAATAGCTCGCTACATGAGTGAGCTATTTTTGACTTTTTAATTTTGAATTTATTCGAAGATCCAAAGCAGCACCGGTTTCCTCGATTGATTAATAATCGGTCTCAATGTTGCTAAAAATCCCGGTGCAACTGTAGGGCAACCGTTGCTCTGGCAAATCTCGTCTTTCACTGTTGTTTCAGGCACGCAGGAATGAGAATGTAATACCACAAAACGATCAAAGGCCATGTTATTTGTTTTGTCAAGACCATATAATTTGAAAGCCTGACCAAACACGCCTACATAGGGATAACCTACTTTATATTTTCCCAGTGAGGTGCAGCCACATCCTACTGTGTTCCCATACTTTCTTCCATCCAGCCAGTACTGATTGCAATTACCATGAGTCACCAAACCAGCTTTTGAGACTGTATCATTTTCGAGGTCGTAAATAAAAAAACGATTTTGTCCTGAAGGCAAACTCATGTCGATCAGGAAGCAAACTTTATCATTGTATTTATTGGCAGTTACAAACGCTTTAGCTGCGGCTGCCTTAGTTTCTAACTTCTTTATGAAAGAGTTGGTTGTTTTATTGCCCGAATGTGCGATTGCGTTAGAGCCTGACGATTTATTGCAAAAGCCGAGACTTGAGAGCAATGAAATAATAAGGACAGCAGAAATTAATAGCAGGATGGTGCGTGCTTTGAACATAGCGGTTGGTTTATTGTAACGGGATGCCTGGGAAACGGAATTCCACAAGAAGAATTCTCTTTGGTCAGTTAAAGATTTCTGAAAAGAAAAGCTAATAGCTAACAGCTAATAGCTATTAGCTTTTTCCCTATCTTCCCTCTACCAAACTAGTCATGGTCAACCTCGAAATCGAAATACTATCTGCTGAAGCAAAGGAGGATATATATCAACTCCGGAATTACCTGGCAGAGCAGATCGATAACCTGCAGATATCGATAAAAGAGCAGTCTGCTCTTGAAGGGCAAATGAGCCCGTTTACCTCAGAAGGCATTTTGAATGGTGTGATACATGCCGGCGTCGGAATTGGCATTGAACAATGCGTGCATATTATATTGCCGGTGATAAAGGATTTTTTAAAACATATTCCTTTGCCTTTTGGCAAAAAAGTAGAAGTGCTGGCAACACTTGGCGATGGCGCTGGCAGGGTCACCATCTCAGAAGATAGCGAAGGCGTTTCAAAGAGATATGACAACGTTACTTATTCAATAGATACAGGGCACACACGCGCGATACTGATCGGTTCCGGAGAGTTTGATTATGATTTTCTTCCTATACCTCCTGTAAAAGGAAATGTAGAAGATTTTTATAAATTACTTATCGATAAAAGAAATATTGGTCTTCCAGCGGAAAACATAACAGTTGCACTCAATAAAACCAATACGGAGATAGAGGAGATATTACTCCGTGTGAGCAAACTGCCCGATACAGAAACATTGCTGATCTATTTTTCCGGTCATGGTTATCGCAGTGATGTTACCAAGCTGCATCTCATCGCACGCAACACGCGCAAGATCGATGATTACATATCTGGTGGTATCGACTATGATTTTATTAAAAATGTGGTACTGAAGTCATCACCGGCCAAACAGAAAATTGTTATTCTCGATGCCTGTCATAGCGGAATAGCCACGCAAGGCGCTAATGATGCTATTCTTGATGTGAATGTAATGGGCACCTATGTAATGGCTTCTTCAGAAAGTGATGAGGTTTCTTATTATGATAAAAATAAACGAAACACTTTCTTCACCGGTTCATTACTGGATACACTGACAAACGGAGTTGACAATGCTAAAGAAATGCTTGCATTGAATGATCTGTATGAAAATGCAAAGAGTCATCTCGATCAGCGGCAGCAACCACGTTTCAAAGACAAACTCAATATTTCACCGTCTGACTTCTTTATAGCACGCAACCCTTCTTTTTCTTTAGAAAAAAATATTCAATACGCTACGCAGTTATACAAAACAGGAAATCTGTCAGAAGCATTAAGAGAGTTTAGAAAAATATTAAAGCGCCAGCCCGGTAATCAGGAAGTAAAGAACCTGGCTGAGCAGTGCAATGATGATTTATTGTTTACACAGTTCATGAAACAGGGCGATGAATATTTTTACCAGCAACATCAATATCAGAAGGCACTAGATAACTATCAGCAGGCCTATGAGATCAGGCCGGATGTGATGACGGCAGAAAAGATCAGGAACAGTAAGGCGTCGTTGCAGGAAGGGAAAATGGTTGGTCCGCCAGTACCTGTAAAACATGAAAAGAAACACGAGCCTGCACCGGTTGTTGAACCAATAAAAAAGAAAGAAACAAAAAAAGAAGAGGACGGGGAAGCAGAAGAAAAAGAGAAGAAAGGATTGCCCGCAAAAATATTGGTGCTGATCATTGGAGTAGGAGTAGCACTTCTTGGTTGGTTAGTGCTTGTACTCGTTAATGGGCATGAAGGGAAAACAAATTTTACAGAGTTAAGGGTACTGCTTGATAGTGTGCCTGGTGAAGCATTGGGCCGGTTAAGACAGGCAAAAGAAAAAGATTCTGCTTACTACATTATTGGTAATTATTTCCGTGAAGATAAAAAGCCTGACAGCGCTGTTTATTATTATAACAAAGCCATTGAAGTTTCAAACCTGCCGGTAGCCTATAGTTCTTTGGCATCATTGTATGACAACTATGAAATACATGATAGTACGAAAATGCGTTCGGCATACGATATTTTGAAAAAGGCTGACTCTTTATTTAAGGCTGATACGACTGCTTATTTTATGTTGGGAAAAATAACAGAACAAAAAGCCATTGTTACAGCAATAACAAATGCAGGTGATAACGCCCGGTTGCTGGACGAAGCAGAAAGATGGTACCTGAAAGGATATAAAAAAGGATCAAAGTTATGCGGTGTCCGTTTGGGAATCTTTTACCTCGGTGCCCGCGAGAACCCTGCTGCTGCATTTCCTTACTTGAAAGAAGCTGCTCAAAATAATACGGTCATGGCTCAGTTGTATGTAAGCGATATGTACTACCATGGAAATGGAGCAGAGGTAAACAAGGAGGAAGGTGATAAGTGGTTTAAGTTATTTATCAAAAATGCAAATACCAATGAGTTGACGCAGGCTGCTAAAATGTATGCCGGCACAGGTAATAGTATTTACCGGGGTTATGGGGTTGACAAAGATTGTCTGCGGGCGATGTCTTTGTTTAACACGGCCGAGAGCAAAATAACAGCTATTCATGATTCGTATGAAAGAAGTAATACGTACGTTGACCTGGGAAACTTCTATTATGACGCCAGCTCAGGTTGTGCTGGTGTAATAAAACCTGATCATAAAAAAGCCAAAGAATATTATATGAAAGCGGCCGACCTTGGGAATGTAATGGCGATGATGTATTTGAATGATAGTACGATGATACATTAAGAAGATAAATTGTCTGAACCGGGATTTGGGTGGATTAAAAGGATTAAAAAGAAAAAAAGAGGCCTCATGGTATCATGAGGCCTTTGACATTACGTTATCTTCAGATTTTCCTAATAATCCTTTTAATCCACCCAAATCCCGGTTCAGACAATTTATTCAACACAATCTATTGAAACATTCCACTGACAACAATCTTGTCTTTCATCCAATCCAGCACTGCTGTTTTAATAGCTATTGCATCATAGCCGCATTCATGTTGTAATTCTTTTGGCGTGCCATGCTCTATGATCGTATCAGGGATGCCTAATATTTTTACATCATTCTTATAACCATGTAAGGACATGAACTCAAGAACAGCACTACCGAATCCACCCTCGATACAACCATCTTCTACGGTAATGATCTTTGGATAATTCTGACATGCTTCATGCAGTAATGCCTCATCTAATGGTTTTGCAAACCGCATATCATAATGTCCCGGATTGACGCCATCATTTTTCAGATCACGTATTGCTGAGGCAGCAAAATTTCCCGGATGACCAAAAGAAAGGATCGCTACATCTTTACCATCTTTCAACTTGCGACCGGTACCAATCTTAATTTCTTTCATTTCCTTTTTCCAATCAGGCATCACACCTTCACCTCTTGGATAACGGATCAC
>JBDTPD010000025.1:0-16541 GCA_039932855.1 Chitinophagaceae bacterium
GATTGCTTTTCTTATCGGCTCTGTTGTTTCTATTGGTTCTATCTGCTGGACATTAAAGACAACAAAAGAAATTCCATTGTCAGAAGCAGAAAAAGAAAAGATCAGGCAAGCGCCCAAAGGTATTGGTGCTACGTTTCGGGAAATATTTTCAGCGTTTAAAGAAATGCCATTAACGATGCGACTAATGGGACCAATGATGTTATTCAGTTGGTACGCGATGTTCATCTACTGGCAATACATTGCTAAATGTTTATCCAAATCATTGTATGATACTGTTGATTCCGCCAGTCCATTATTCAGAAAAGCAGAGCTGTGGGTAGGCCCACTTGGCGCCTTTTATAATGCCGTTGCGTTTGTGTCTGCTTTTGGGTTAGCGTGGCTCGCAAGAAAATATGGGCCGAAGTATTTACATATGACCTGTCTTATGCTTGCCGGTATTGGCTTATTAGCTATTCCATCTATTCACGATAAAAATTTATTATTCATTCCAATGATCGGAATGGGTCTATCATGGGCCAGCATGATGGGTAATCCATATATCATGCTGGCCGGTAGCATTCCCCCTGAAAGAACGGGAGTATACATGGGCATCTTCAATATGTTTATTGTAATACCGATGTTGCTGGAAACTTTTACTATGCCATTGTATTATTCACCGGGATTAAAAGATAATCCTGTGAATGCAATTATACTGGCAGGAGTGTTATTGATACTCGCATCGCTTTGTGTGTTATTTATAAAGACAACAAGAAAAGTAGAAGGTACAGTCGATGAGATCGTACATGGATTGGTGCACTAAATTTTGGGTATGAAAAAAATTCTTTGTATCGGCGAGGCATTGATAGATATGATCTGTACGGATACAGGTAAGACATTGGCGGATGGTCAGCATTTTTTAAAAAAACCCGGAGGAGCCCCTACCAATGTTGCCGCAGCTATTGCCGCATTAGGTGGTGCAGTAGAATTGGCGGCAAAGGTTGGCGCTGATCCATTTGGCAAACATTTGATTTCAGTCATGCAATCATTTGGTGTATCGACAAAATGGATCATTAAAGATTCACAGCATTTCACCACACTCGCTTTTGTATCATTGATGGAAAATGGTGAACGTGATTTTTATTTTAATCGTGGAGCCGATGGCCAACTCAGTATTCGCGAGATCGAAGCCATTAACCCGGATGAATTTTCTATTATCCATTTTGGTTCGGCTACAGCCTTCTTACCTGGACCATTGCAGGAAACATATACCTGGTTATTACAAAAAGCGTTAGAGAAAAAAATATTCATCAGTTTCGATCCTAACTACCGGCATTTACTTTTTCAAAATAATGATCAATCGTTTATCGATCAGTCATGGAATTTCCTTCGCTGCTGTCATTTCTTTAAACTCAGTGATGAAGAAGCCATGTTACTAACAGGTGCTTTCAATGTAGAAGCTGCTGGCAGCATTTTACTAAATAAAACAAACGCCGTATTTGCTATTACACTGGGAAAACAAGGGACCCTCTTTGGATGGAAAGGTAAAATGCAGATCATTCCAGGTATTCATATTAAGGCAGTCGATACAACAGGCGCCGGTGATGCATTTGCCGGTGCTGTGCTGTATCAGTTAAACAATATGAATGACGACTCTCTGCAGGAAATAACTATGGAGCAATGGGAGAAAATCATCACCAATGCTAATAAGGCTGGTGCCCGTACCTGTGAGTATATGGGTGCCATGGAAGCATTTAAACACTTGAATAAAGATATTTTCAATTAATTAAACCTTATTTTCTGTATAATCATTCGATACATCAACAGATCAATAATACCCTGCAGCAGGAGCAGGTGGACATTGCAGGTGAAGACAATTTATTCTTCACCCGTTTTATCGCCAACGCTACATCTATTCATGCATTATTCCAGGAAATATATGGGCAACAGAAAGATCATGAACTTTCTTTTGAAAAGCTTATTACACTGATAACAAGCTCATACCGGAACAGATCTATTGATCTGAAAGATCGCGATAAAGAAAAACAAAAGAAAGGCATCTGGCACCTGAGCAATGAGATCACCGGCATGAGTTTGTATGTAGATCGGTTTTGCGGCACACTTCCAGAACTTGAACAAAAATTATCTTATTTCAAAAAGCTCGGTGTAAACTTTTTACACCTGATGCCATTGTTTGAAAGTCCTGCCGGAGAAAGTGATGGTGGATACGCGGTTTCTGATTTTAGAAAAATTGACAACCGCTTTGGTTCATTAGAAGATTTGAAAAAATTACAACATAGCATGCAACAGGAAGATATGTACCTGATGCTGGATATTGTATTAAATCACACTTCACATCAACATGACTGGGGAGTGAAGGCAAAACAGGGAAATAAAAAGTACCGTGACTATTTTTATACATTCCCTGATCGTATACTGCCAGATCAATATGATATAGCAATGCCTGAGATCTTTCCTGAAAACGCTCCCGGCAATTTTACTTTTGATAAAGACCTCAATCGTTGGGTGATGACGGTGTTTCATTCTTATCAATGGGATCTTAACTATCGCAACCCGGAGGTTTTTTTTGAAATGCTGGATAATATTTTCTTTTATGCAAATCTCGGTGTGGATGTTCTCCGTATCGATGCACCGGCATTTCTATGGAAACAACCTGGCACCAGTTGTCAGAATTTACCACAAGCACATACAATCCTTCGATTGATCAAACAATGTGTACAGGTGGCTGCTCCGGGGATGGCGCTGTTAGGAGAGGCAATCGTAGCACCGAAAGAGATCATGAAATATTTCGGTACCGGTTTATATAGTGCGAAAGAATGTGATCTTGCTTATAATGCCACGCATATGGCCCTGCAATGGGATGCGTTGGCTACTGGTAATACAAGAGTGATGTTAGCTGCACAACATGAGTTATTACAAAAACCCTATGGCACTTCCTGGATCAATTATACACGTTGCCATGATGATATCGGATTAGGATATGAGGATTACATGATCCAGCATGCAGGATTCACACCTTTGTTACATAGAAAATTTTTGAAGGATTATTATTCTTCCAATCATCCTGATAGTCCGGCGTCAGGAGCTTTATTCGCTGTTAATTCAAAAACAAATGATGCACGTATCAGCGGTTCGCTGGCATCTTTATGTGGTTTGGAAAAGGCAATACACTCAAATGATGTAGATAAAATAAACACTGCCATCAGGAAGATCTTATTGATGCAGGCGCATAGTTTTTTTCTTGGTGGCATTCCTATGATCTTTTATGGTGATGAAACAGGGCATATCAATGATTATTCTTACCTCGAAGATACCGGCAAGAATTATGATAATCGCTGGATGCATCGTCCTGTGATTAACTGGCAAAAGAATAACAATATTGAGCTGGAGGAAAGTATTGAACAACATATTTTTTCCGCTACGCAAAAACTCATCGCTATCCGGAAAAGATTATTGGTCGTCAGTGATTATAAAAATATAACCTGGCTTTCACCGCATAATATTCATATAGCGGGATATCTAAGAACATTTGAAGAGCAAAAATTATATTCCTTCTTTAATTTCAGTGACAAACCCTCATCACTTACCTGGTATACATTTAAGGAACATGGAGCGGCGCCTGTTAGTTTATATGATCATTGGGGAGAGAATAATTATAGTGTAGGACATGATCATGAATTCTTAATTATGGAACCTTATAGCTTTCTGTTGTTAGAGGCTGTTTGTTGAGCTGTTAGGTTTTAGCCATTAGCTATTAGTTTCTAAATACATTATTAGCTCTATACTAAAGGCAGAACTAACCGCTATTAGCTAACCGCTATCAACTACCGGCTTTCCCGTATTTCTTCATCAACGCTGCCAGTACTCCATTTGTCCAACCAAAACCATCTTGTCCCGGATATTCACCACCACCAGCTTCGAGATTAGTATCGACAACATTATATTTTTCCATGAGCTTGCCGGTTCTTTCAAATACATCAATATTTAATTTGATCCAGCGGTGCGCAACTAAACGCGCGAGTTCATGATAGCCATAATTTTCTAAACCGACAATAGTTACCCATTGCAGCGGCGCCCATCCGTTAGGCGCATCCCACTGCTGACCCGTTGTACGCAACGTCGTCAGCACACCACCATCACGTAAAAAACGTTCACGCAATGCAACAGCTACACTTCTCGCCTGTGGCTGCTGGGCCAGTCCAAAGAAAAGAGGGAATGCGGCTGCTATAGTAAAATGTTCGCTATGTTTATGAGTGTCGATATCGTAATCGAAATAAAATTGGTTTTCTGTGCTCCAGCAATATAATTGTATCGCTTTTTCGCGTGCTTCTTTTAATGACTTATAGCGAAGAGCTGTTTCCCGGTCTCTTTTTAATTCGTATGCTTTGCTTAATAGATTTTCCAGGTACCACAACAAACAATTCAAATCGACGGGAACAATATCGGTGGTATGAATGCTGGAAAATGTTTGTGGCTGCTTGAACCATCTGCTACTAAAATCCCATCCTGATTCAGCACCAGCGCGAAGATTGCGGTAAACAATAGGTGCTTCACGTTCAGAATCTTTTGCCAGTTCAATATCCTGGCGATATGCTTCTGGTCGTGGTGTATTGTTTTCATCCCAATAACGATTCAGGATCTCTCCACCCGGCATCAATACCACATGACGCAAAGCAGATGTGACCTCATTAAGCTTGTCAGCATCTTTCATCCAAAACTGATATTCTTTTTCCAGATAAGGTAAATATTGGGGTAGTATCTCTTTACTTTTTACATCCATCAACAATTTTACCATCAGTGAATAGAATGGGGGTTGAGAACGACCATTATAATAACTGCGACTGCCATTAGGGATATAACCGATCGTGTCGATGAGGTAAGAAAAATTATTTACCATGTTCTCCAGCATTTTTTCTTTGCCTGATGCTTTTAATCCAAGCATAGTAAAATAACTATCCCAATAATAAATCTCTCCAAAGCGACCACCTGGAACAATATATGGATAAGGTAAAGGAACAAGTGTACCTTCTTCAGTAACAGGATTACGACTAAGTACTTCCCATAATTCTTCAATGTGTTGTTCTACTGATTGTTTTTCATCAGTTACGTATCCGCTGGTCCTTACAACAGGCATTTGGAAGTATTCATGAATGAATGCTTCGAGGTTGAAGCCCTGCTTATCTTTCAGTGATAAATATTTCTGATTAATCGTTTCAGGATATTCTTTTGGAACACAATCCACAAATGTTTTTCCGTCAGGAAATATTTGTTGCAGTTGTACGTCGTCAAATAACGGATGCTGGTTAAATATTTTTTGATCGTTCATCTGAATCGCCCAAGGTTTAATGGTTTCATTGTAACGAAACCTCTGCTTCTGTCACAGGTTTCTTCTGGAGCCGTTTAAAAATAAAAAGTAAAACTATCAGGATGGCCATAGGTATTAAAGAGAAATAAAAAGCGTTTTGCCCACCATATGCGCCAAATATATGACCAGTGATTATTGATCCTGTGGTTCCTCCTAATGCTGAGAAAACAACGATCAACCCGGACATAGCGCCATGTTTATGAGCAGGAAGACTACTTAGAATAACAGAATTAATAGCTGGGTAGATTGGCGCCAGAAATAAACCAATCAATGGAAAAGCAAATGCTACAATCGGAACATCGCGGAATGAAGTAATAGGCACTGTTGACAGATGTTTGGTAATTGGTACTGTAATCAACACGATTGCTGCTGCTACAAGCAAACACGATACCAAAAGAGCCAGCCAATCAATTTTTTTCAATACTATCCCGGCAAAAAAACGACCTACTGCTGCCGATATAGACAGAATACTGGCCATCTTGATACTTAAACTTGTCGGTAAATGAATAATATCGCTGTTAAATGTGGGAAGCCAGCTTTGAATACTTTGTTCTATCAACACATAAAAAAAAGCACTGAGAATAAATACAAATACAAGCGGGATAATGATCAATTTCAACATTTCAATAAATTCCACAATCATTGGCCTGGTTGCCTCTTTTTCCCGAACAGATGATTCATCAAGTTTTGAAGAAAGTAACAGGAAAAAAGCCAGCAGCGAGATAGCTGCTAACAAATAATATACATTGAACCAGGAAGTTGATTTGGGATGATCATCATCAACAAAAGCACTGAAAATAAAATATCCGCTTACTACCCCGATCATAAAAAATGATTCGAGGAAATTCATCAGGCTAAGATGTTCTTTTTTCCCTTTTGTTACCAGCCCCAAAGAAGCATATACACTTACTTTGATCAGGGCAAAACTTACACCGACAGTAGCGAATAATAATTTTGTCATTAAAAATGTGCCGGCAGAAGGCATGATCAGGCACATTATTGAAACAAGTGCTAATGCAATCAGCATGGATTTGCGATACCCAATTCTTACAATATAGGATGCAATAAGAAATGAAGTAAGCGCAATACTACCATCCTTAAATCCTTCGAGCACACTGGCACTTCCTTTAGAAATGTCAAAATTATGTTGTACCTGAAGTATGACGATTCCCACACTGTTCAACAATATAGCAAAGACAAAATAATTTAGAAATAAGGAAATCCTGATCCGTGTAGTAGACATAGCAATCTATAGTTGAAAATTACTGGTTACAATTTTAAGGCTATCAACTTGAACATTGATTATTGTCTATTTCAATAAGCAAGAATTTACAAGGATCCTCCTTCTACCAGCACCGATTCAAGGAAAACAACATCTTCAGGAGTGGATAAATCATCGTGTTTCAGGCAGGAAAGCATTCTATTGAAAGCAAGCTTACCAAGTTTGGCTCCGCTTGTTTCCACGTACGTGACTTTAGGTTTATACATTGTAGGTATCAGTCCATTGCTGATGCCGATAACTCCAATATCTTCCGGAACTTTCAGATCGAGTTCATGTATAGCGTGCATAACGCCGATCAGGATAAGATCTCCCATACAAAAGATCACATCGTAATCATTCTTTTTTGACATGATGGACATGACCAGTCGTTTTGATTCTTCAATTCCTTCCGGGTAATAAATATCGAGTGGTGTATCGGGTGCCTGTTCGTAAAATGTTTTTTGGAAAGAAGAGCAACGCATTTTAGAAATACTCAGATGCGGATGACCGAAAAGCGCGAGTACTTTTTTCTTTTTCTTTCTGATAATTGTTTCTGCAGCTATAGAAGCAGCACGTTCATCAGACATGCAGACTTTATGATAACCTTCTACTTCCGGTACCCGGTCAAAGAAAACAACCGGCACATCCAGTTCCTGTAATTTTTGAAAAGCAGACATGTCCTCCACTTCTGTAGAGATGGATGCGAACAAACCTGTAATCATTTTTTTTCTGAAAAGTTGAAGGCAGGAAGTTTCTATCTGTAACTGATCGCGCGATTGCATGATAAGCACAGAATAGTCGTGTAATCTTGCTTCTTCTTCAACTGAGGCAATAAAGGAGTCGTAAAAAAAATTATCGATGGAGGGAACGAGTATACCCAAAACATTACTCTGACGGGTTCTCAGGTTAACGGCATAGCTGTTGGGTTCATACTCCAGCGCTTCTGCCAGATCCTTAACTTTTTTCTTAGTTGCTACTGAAATGTCCGGGTGATCCTTCAATGCACGCGATACAGTAGAAATGCTCAGACCCAACACTCCAGAAAGCTCTTTAAGCGTACTCTGTTGCATGTACAATCGTCGTTTTAGTAACACAATCTTCAAACAAACACTAACGCAATATAAATTTTATAATCATATTACATTCAAAAAAGTTAAACAAGTCATATTGCATAACGCATTGTTGTGTAACAACAACGTCAGTTTTTAGTTTGATAATAGATGATAACTTCATTTGGCAAATCTGCAATCGGTTGCAGATTTGCCAAATGAAGTATATTTATGTGTTTACGCTTAATTAAGATGAAATGCAGCAGAAAAAATCATAGCTCAATTATTTTTCATTTCATCATTGGAGAAAAATGAAAAAGTCTGCCATTTACCTGGGAAAATAAATGTCAGACTTACAAGTATTAGAATAAATAATGCAACAGTGAGTTGACTGTCATTACAATTTTAATCCGAATGAAACATAGAACGTTCTTCCATCAACAGGTAAAATACCAGGACCTGGATAGAAAGTAATACGGCGATTGAAATATTGTTCATCTGTTATATTGTTGACAGCAGCAGAGATAAAATATTGTTTGGCCATTTGCCATTTGATGTTCCAATCCCATACATGATAGGCAGGTATCATTCCTGTTACCCCATTTGAACTGGAAACAGTGTTAAGAGCATCGTTGTAATTTTTACTAGTATAACTAAATTGAATGCCTGTAGAAATATTCTTGTACCGGAAATCTGTTCCGCATTTTTCTGTCCATACTGGTGCATTCTCCACATAGTTGCCATCAATCTCTTTCAGTACGCCACCATTATTTATTGAAGCGCTGGTATATTTAGCATTATCATAAGCTAAAGAATTGAATATTTTCCATTCAACATTATTATGGCGCTGATCAGATAATTTGAATAATGATACTTCCAGAAATGCTTCAACACCCTTTGCTACCGAGTTACCGATATTGGTAGTGTATAAGAAAGGAGCGCCGCCGCCAGTAGGTGTTATGGATACTAAACCGATCTTATTTCCATAATAGAGATAAAAGGCATTGATATCAAACTGAAATACATCTTTTATATGCCCGCGATAGCCGAGATCAATATTATATCCTTTACTATCTTTTAAAGATGGGTCAATTTTATCAAGACGGTCAGCTGGTGTTACATTAGCATAGAGATAAGGACGATACGCCTGTGATACATTTCCATACAATTGCATGGCTGATGTTACTTCATATTGAAGTCCCGCTCCAATCAAAGGAAAACTTCTTTTTCCTTTATAAGCAATAGCAGCTGTAGCATTATTGATAACACCTGTCAGATCAGTTTGAATATTCTCATATCTTATCCCAGGTGTTACGGAGAACTTCGATGTTACCTGCAAAATATTTTCTGCAAATACCGCATAGTTGTGCGTCTTCAATCGCAGGTCAATACCATATGGACGTACTAATGTGAGATCAAAATCATCTCCGGTTGTACCAACCCCTTTTTGTTTGCGTTTTGTCAACTCGGTGGAATAACGAACACCTCCGGATAAAACACTACTCATTTTACCCACATGATATAAATGAAGGATTCTAGCTTCGGTAGTGAACCCATTGTAGTAATCCCTATCAACCTGGCGCGGATTGAAACTACCCAACGCTGTATTAAACGTATCCAGTATGTTGGCAGGATTAATGAACTGCACACTGTTTCGCTGTCCCTTCAATGCATTTGCTTTGACTTCGATGTGGGTAGAAGGAGAAACATTGTATTGCATGATCAATGCAGGAATATTGATCACTGGTTGAAAATAATTTCTTGAACGTACTGACTGACTGGCCCTGGCATGAAACTGTGCATCAGTCAATCCACCCGCTATTTGCTGCACATAATCCATATGGGAAAACTCTGCTGCAATATTCAATTTCCTTGTCAGCTGATATCCTGCATGTGCGTACCAGGAATGATAATTAAAGTTTGCATTATCGCGCCAGCCATCGCCATGACGATAATCATAGAACGCATAATAATCAAGCTTGCCTTTTGTACCACCAATAGAATTAAAAGAATTGAAAAAGTTATAAGCTCCGGCAGTTTGTTCATTTTCGATAGCTACCGGTCTTGTGCTATCACCACTTTTCATTTTATAATTCATCATACCACCGAATTGCGGGCCGAATTGTAAAGCCGCTGATCCGCGCACCAATTGTATTTCTTCTACCCCTTGTAACGGAACAGAGTAATGATTTTCCGGGTAGCCAAACATATCAGAGTTGGTATTGTATCCATTCTGCCGCATATTCATTTCAATTGAACGATGCGGATCAGTACCACGAGAACCAATATTCAATTGCGTACCGGTACCATCCATTTCCCACATAGTAAGACCAGGAATTTTTGCCAATACCGTACGACCAAGATTCAATGGTAATCCCATTGTGCCCGGTGAAAGCTTTAGCGTATTGGTTCTTTTACCCGCATATACACTATTACCAACGATATCCGGCATGTACGCACTGTTTGATGCCTTTAATTTAGCGTTGATAATAATGTTCTCTAATGTTTTACCTGGTAATGTATCGTTAAGATGATTTTCTTTTGTATGCTGTGCGGTTACACTACTGGTAATGCCGGTTAATAAAAGAAAGGAAAGACCTTTTATAATAGATGAAGACATGATACTCTAATTTTAATCCAGCATAAGAGCATTATGAATGCTGTGGTTATACGTAGAATGATTTCATTAATACAGATGTAATTGCTAATTATTTACTACAACCCATGGTTGAAACCATGGGTCAAGTGGCATTCCGATATATGAACCTGTTGATTTCATTAATGAATATGAATAGGATTACTGAACTATTTTAAATATTGGTAAATAAGCATTTAAAATTTAAAATTACGGGCTGACCCTTAGCCCATGGTTTCAACCATGAGATGAAGAATAAAACAGAAAAATAAAAAAGGGCATCGTAAAGAATTACAACGCCGTATTTGCTTATGTTACTAAAAAAATTATTCAGCTCCGTCTGTTATAGCCCGTTGCACAGCGTAATTACCTATATTTTTCCCAACAACTAATCCAACTTCACAATCGCTGCGGTAGTGAATACCTCCATACATTCTTGACATAGATGCTTCCTGTGCCATGGCATCATAAGCTGCTGCGCGCTCAGGAATAATATGTCCCAATATCGTGGCGGCGGCTCCACTGAATGTAGAGTGTCCCGATATGTAAGCGGGGAAGTTTGGAATACCTGTGATTGTTTTGATCTTTGGGTCTAACTGCGTCGGACGCGGGTTGAAATAAAAATATTTTGTATCCCAGCATACAATGCCGGCATCCATTAATGACATATTGATAAGGGCCAGGTTTCTTGCCCATCTTACTTCACTGAAATTTTTAGGAATAAAATCTTCTGCGGCTATTGCATCCCAGTGACCCGGAGGTGCATAAGTGCCTACACCATCTGCCCAAAAGTGAACAATACGTGTTCTTTCTCTTGTGGGGTTATTGACGAATTCATAAATTTCAGCAGTCTCTGTTTTCATCTTCGGACTATTTACCAATGGCGGTGCACCCGGACGAAGTGAAATAGCCGTTAATGAATCAAACAAGAACGCTTTTACTTTTCCAAACAATGGCAACATCGGAGGACGTTTTGGCAACTCAAGACTGTACCATGGAGTTTCGCCGCGTGCAATACAATCTGTTTCCAGTTGTGTCCATTGTGCCTGATTACCTGCTGCAGCACCTGCTCTGTCACCTCTTGCACGGGTAACAAATTTCTGAGCCACTGCTTTGCCTAATGCTTCGCCTGCTTCTATATCACTGCGTACATTAGCACCCGCAATGATGCGTGCACGTTTATGTTCCTCTGCTTTTTGTTGAATATAATCCTGGTCGCCGGGAAATAATAATTTCAGTAATTCCACAGACACACCAGCTACTACTGCGTCTTCTGATGGATAAGATGGCAGATCTGATTTTGGGATCAATGCTTTTACAGTAGCATCTACTGTGTATGGAGCTGCACGGTTATATAACTTCTTATAATACCACGCTGCAACTAATGCATCATACTGTGCCGCACTTACGTAAGCATAAGCACGTCCTGCATAGGGAGGATTTGCAAAAGGAAACTGTGGATAAGCTAATGGATTATTCGCATTTGGAAAAGGATAGGTACCATCAGCATTCTGATAAGGAGGCAGATTATGTTTGGCAACTAATTCTCTCAATATTTCATTCCAGCGAAGTACAGCACCAGCACTCCAGTATTTCACAATCGCTTTTTCATCTTTGGTCAGATCAGCCTGCCATGTTTTTATTTCATTGACCTGTGCAATGTAATCGGGAGTATTAGTAGCCGCAGGTGCGGGAACAGCAAACTCACTCGCTGATGTCAATAATACCGGCTTCCATGTACCTGCATTCAAATCTATATTAGCAGGTGCAAGAGCAGGAGCATTATCAGTTCTGCCTTCAATACTCTTACTACAGGATACAATAACAGCTACCACAGCAATAAAGACTACGGCGGATAAATAAATTGCTTTTTTCATATCAATTCGTTTTTGAAGGTTTGTCAGAAGATTTTTCACGTGGACTGAAATCCAGCACATAAAAGAATGAACCGTATACATTCGTTGACTGGCCCACATTCCGGCCGGCAATAGTATTACTGCCACCAACTACAATAGATAGCTGTGGAATTTTTGGTAACACATATTTGAAATTAAATCCCACAGTTGTAGCATTCATTTTATTACTTGGAAAAGGCATATTGTTACGCGTGATATCAAATCCGCCCAATGTTCTCCATTGATTTAATATCGCTTCAGCGATAACGCGCTGATTTCTGAATCCAAGACGTACATTATAACTGGCGCCATCCGGCATCTCTACTTCGTTTGTCAAATGCAATTGCGTAGTGTAGTAAGAGCTCCTGTCAATCTTGAAATTTTTTCTTGCAACATAAGTAGCGGAACCCGTTACATACAGACCACGTTGTTCATAATCCACCATTAACCTGGCAGAAGCGGTTGAACTATACAAACCGATTGACAATGGCAGATAGTCGGGAGTATAGTTACTCAGCGGAAATGATACGCCGCCAATGGTAAAAACAGATAATCTTCCATCGCCCATTCTTTTTTGATATGCTTTCCATTTCAAAAACAAACTGAGATCCTGTATACCTTTCATTCCGTGCAGGGTTCCAGCTGATGCTTTGGTAGATACATATGGCACACTGAATAGTGCATTCAATTTGCGGGTAATACCATAGGCGCCCATCAGCCCGATCATTTGGGTGGATACTCTTCCAAGATTAAGGTTATCTCTTTTCAATGTTCCTTCCCAATAATTTTTCCAGCTGGTATAGCTATACATCGGACCCACACAAAAAGCGCTTTTCTCCATCATGATCGCATCAAGATCGGTCTGCGCCGTCGCAGTAGTTGGTAAAAGGATTGCACAATAACATGCTGCGACAGCTATTGTACGTTTCAGTAGTTTTTTCATTGTAACAGTAGTTTAAGTTTCAAATCATTCAGCACATTTATAAAAAAAATTACCATCGCCTGAGCGATGAAAAAATT
Source organism: Chitinophagaceae bacterium (assembly GCA_039932855.1). Taxonomy (GTDB): domain Bacteria; phylum Bacteroidota; class Bacteroidia; order Chitinophagales; family Chitinophagaceae; genus JAJKIP01. The sequence goes on from JBDTPD010000025.1 coordinate 13,223, forward strand.
AAAGACGGAAAGTCATACCTGCACTGATCAGGTAATCAGCAAAGGCAGCATCACCTTGTTTATGTACACCTGTATCAGCTGTCTGACGTTTGTCAGCATTGCTTTGCGTACGATTTCTTTTTAAGGCAAAAGGAACAGCTACATTGAAGCTGATCTTTTTAGCAACATAGGTAACAGATGGTTCAGCAGAAATGATATATCCCGGTCTTCTGAAACCACGACTGCCACCGATCAGATCTTTTGAAGGAAGACCCTCCACACGAACACCAGCAGCAATATTGAACTTGCTGAGCATATAGCTTACACCTGCGCGTGTCATGAACAGATCAGGCACACTCATCACATCTGTATTGTATTTTTTAGCAGAAGCAGAAACTGCTCCACCACGTGTTGTAGAGGTGCCATTTACTTCTCTTGGATTGCTTAAATAAAAGAAGCTACCATATACACCAAAGCGAGGAGTGAAATTGTAAAAGCTGTTCAGTTCAAATGTGATACCTGTACCACCATCGCCCGGTTGAATAGACTGATCAACTGGTCCGAGTACACTCGAATCAGCTTTTTTATAAAAATAATCCTGGTAGCCATAAGCACCAGTAGCCAGTTTGATACCAGCACCAAGTTGAATATTTCCTTTGTGTGATTTACTTGGATCAAACATCCAGCGGTAAGCAGAGAAACGAATATCGCCGATACCGAATGAATGTGTGCTATGACGGGTAGCACCATCATGCTCATATAAAGAAGAGCGTGCAAAATCCATGATCGGTAATGTAAATGCCAGTGACCATCTTGAATTTAATGTGCGTGTAGCTGTAATATCCATTTCATAAGAATGGTTGATCACGTTGCTGCCATCTTTCACTCGTTGTTTTTGTTCTACTGTACCAACGAAGTGTTTATAAGATTTAAAATAACGGTTATTGATATTGAGTTCCCATCCTTTTGCATCAGATGGACGGCTACAGATACCAGCGGTGCCTTTGATAGCTACGCAGCCCTGCGCATTTACTTTATTATTTATTGCAAATGCAGTTAAAGCAAACAAGAGTATATAAAGACGTTTCATAACAAGTTTCGTTTTTGGTTTGAGTAAAATCATTTTTTGAATTTCAATTTCTCTACGACTAAATCCCCGACTTTTTTGCCATATTCATTGGCGACGATGCAGGAATTATGAAAATGGATACCACCATAAAATCTGGCCCAGTTATTTTCCAATGCCGCCTGGCGGAAAGATGGGTAAGACCGGTTCTTGATACCGAATTCCAGTTCAGATGAATCGGTATACGCAAAGTTGTCACCGAATACATGTGTCAATGCTTCTGCATTAGCAGCAGAAACAGTAGAGTGGCCACAGGTATATTCAGGAAAAGGAGGCGTTTGTAACAACGGGCGCCATTCAGGATCTATATATTTATTAATAACTGTTTCCGGACGCGCGTAGTTAGATCGGAATTTTTCATCCCAGCATTGAATAAAAGAATCGAATTGCGCGATTGCTGTAATAGCGTAGGCATACACAGTTGTTCCAAAATCAGCGTTGGCCTTTTCGGCAGCAATCCCAACAATGCTCATCCAGTGACCGGGAGGAGAAAACTTCTTGGTACCAAACATCACGTGACCGGATACATTTAACTTAAATGGATTATCATCCCAGAAGTTGGCAATATGTTGTTGTTCCTCTGATAATGAATCACCAGTAGTTTTTATGTACATCAACTCATGATAATATTTACTGGTTGTATCCTTAATGTTGAACGCTGGCGGTGGCGGTGGCACAAACTGTGTCGCACTGTCCATAACCAATGTCCGTATCACACTCCAGTTAGGCTCCATTGCTTCCGTATAAGCAGGAGGAGTAGGTACCCATCGACCGTCTATCTCGCTCTTTACATTGTATTTTGGATAACTTCTTGTTTCTGCATACATATCCTTTTTGCTCCATGCCATGATAGCATTAGAAAGACTATCGACATACGCCAATGAATTATTGAATTCATCTTCCGGCATGCCGTGATCTTTTGCCATTTGCTTGAGGCTATCGACATAGTATGACATACTACCTGCAGGAAAAGTAACTGCTTCACCAAGTTTGCAGAATGCCAATAAAGAAGCGAATTCAAAATTGACAGGCTTACCTGCGGGTGGCGGAGGCACTGCTGCCAATCCACGTACCTGGCCGGCGAGCGAATAATACTTATCCGGATTACCTGCTGCCATTGCTTCATAGCCTGCAATCGAAGCATACAGGTAATTACGTGAAGCAATGATCGGAGGAAAATTATTTCCCATCACTACCTGGTTCAATTCATGCACGGTAGCAGAATACAGCAATGGATCTGCAAAGACTTTCTTGTAATCGCTTTTGTTATTCTTGCAAGATGCAAAAGACAGGATAACAAGCGATAAAATCACACAACGTTTCATTCAGAAATTTTTGGATACAATAACAGGATACAGGCATACAGGCCCATGTCCGTTTGTAATGATGATAGATTAATTAACGCGGATTTGATAATGTAGCACGATTTCACAGATTGTATCTATGCGATCATGCATAACCTATTTAGATTATGACATAAATCGGCGAAATCCTTTTTTATCCATTAATCCGTGATTATGAGAGGTCCGGTGGTTGACCAGGAGGAGCTACCGTATGAGTAGGTATAAAGAATAAAAAACGCCTGTTGAAAAGGTGAGAAGATTGAGAAACAGAAAAATCCCAATCAGTCAGTTGATCACAATATTCACTCAGCAAATTTTTGAATGCAGGCGTATTAGCAGGCGCTTTTTTGCCTTGTTCATTTGTTTGCAGATCATTGGTCTGACGATAAAAATTTTCTTTGGCTGTTTGTATTTGTGTCGCAGCCATATTAGGAATACAAAGCACTTCGATTGAATCGCTGAAGAATCTTCTCTTCACATACTTATATTGAACCCCGTTAATTTCAATTTCACCATTCACACGTTCAAATGAAGTAGCGTTGTTATAATAAGGAAGTGAAAAAGAAGTTTTGATGGAAATAAGATCTGTTTCGTTATAATTGTCTTCATTCAATTGTGCATCCAGCCGTGCATTGTGTGTTTGTTCAATGTAATCAAACACAAACCGGTAGCCTAACCAGTTAAAAGTTAGGATCGACAGAAAGAATATGGCTGCAATTTTCTTCAAAGCAATACGTCAGTAATACACAATAATAAGTATTTCCAATATGTTAACAAAAACTATCTTAATTGACCGTCACCTCTCCCTTCGGTAGGCTAACTGATCTGATAGTCAGCTTTTTCCAGCCAGCTGGTAGCTTCGATCTTACCT
>JBDTPD010000026.1:0-16396 GCA_039932855.1 Chitinophagaceae bacterium
CCGTAAGTAACTATTGTAATGTCAGAACCTGTTTTAATAAGTTCAGGAATGCCTAATGGCACAGTAAATTCCACCAAATTAGCAGGAAGTTTTTCTTTAAGCCGATAACCGTTTAAGCATTCAATCATGATCCCCGGATCATTGCCCAGCACTAACGTATTATACATACCAGCCGCCTGCGTCATGTTGCGCGGCACACAGACATACAATCCTCTTAATGAATTGATGATCATTCCCATTGGTGAACCGCTATGCCAGATGCCTTCGAGGCGGTGACCACGGGTACGAACGATCAACGGACAGCTTTGCAAACCTGAAGTGCGGTAATGAAGAGTAGCCAGATCATCACTTAATGTTTGCAAACCGTATAATAAGTAGTCGAGATACTGGATCTCTGCGATCGGACGAAGACCACGAAGGGCAAGACCAATGCCTTGTCCCATGATGGTGAGTTCGCGGATAGCTGTATCGAAGATCCTTCCCTTTCCATGTTTTTCCTGCAGACCGGAAAAGCCCTGATTCACATCACCGATTTGTCCAAGATCCTCACCAAAGGCAACGACTTTCGGATTTTCGGTAAATAGTTTATCGAAATACTTATTGAGTATCTCATATCCATTAACGATGGCTGACTCTCCGTCAAAAGTGGCTTTGATTTCTTTTACTTTTAACGCACTCTTCGGGCCTTCGTTATACAGATAGGTGTTGTATAATTTTTTATTCTCTTCAGTAAGATCTTTGTAATAATCCTTTGTCCAGAAAGCCGCTTCATTGTTGCCGGCTAATTGAACAGCCAGGTGCAATGTCTTCATTACATCGCGGCGAAGAGGTTCGCGATTGGTCTTTAATCCCTGGATCAATTTTTCAATAGCAGCCGATTGAACAGGTATGCTCTTCTCCATGTTTTGAAGAAGATCAACTGTTCTGTCAACCTGTGATTTTATCGGAATCAAAAATTCATTCCATGCCTTATCCCTGCTTTCGCGTACAGTGCGGCGAACCTCATCTTCTATATCATCAAGTTCATCGCTCGTACCGAGATTAGCTTCGATAAGCCATTCTTTCATTTTTTTGATACAATCCCACTCACGTTCCCATGCAAGACGTTCGGTACTCTTATAACGCTCATGGCTACCGGAGGTAGAATGTCCTTGTGGTTGCGTGATCTCTTCCACATGAAAAACAGCAGGCGTATGTGTTTCTCTTGTTACGCGGATACCTTCTTCAAATACTTCACACATGCCGGCATAATCCCAGCCTTTTACTTTATAAATATTGATACCGTTGGTACCTTCTTCTTTTTGCATACCCGCTAAGGCAGCAGAGATAGAACCCTTGGTAGTTTGATATTCTTTAGGAACAGAAATACCATAGCCATCATCCCATACAAATACAGCGAGTGGAATTTGCATGACACCAGCTGCATTGATAGCTTCCCAGAAATGTCCTTCGCTGGTAGATGCATCACCGATGGTGCAGAAGCAAACTTCATTACCATTATCGGATAATGTATCGAATTGCTGAAGTACGGGTACTTCGCGGAATATTTTAGAAGCAAGGGCGAGACCTACTGAGCGCGGCATTTGCGCAGCGGTAGGCGCCATATCTGAGGCAGTATTTTTTTGATTAACGAGATCGACCCATTCACCATTTTCCTGCACGTTGCGGGTAGCATAGTGACTGTTCATCTGGCGACCGGCGCTGAAAGGTTCTCTTTCGAGACTTGGGTCGGCATATACCTGGGCAAAAAATTGTTCGGCATTCGTAAGTCCGATAGCAAACATGAACGTTTGGTCGCGGTAGTAACCGCTACGAAAATCACCGGGTTTGAAAAACTTCGCCATGGCTACCTGGGCCACTTCTTTTCCATCGCCGAAAATGCCGAATTTGGCCTTTCCGGTCAGTACTTCTTTACGGGCTAATAAGCTGGCGTGCCGGCTGATACAGGCTATACGAAAATCGTTAAGCACCTCGTCCCTGAATGATTCAAAGGACAATTTAGCATCGGCAGGCAAAACTGGAATTTCGTTTTCCATTTGGCAAAAATAAGGGGAATTAAGAATGAGATTTTGAAATTTTGTCCCGCTAAATATCGGGAGGGAAATTGGGAAATTTGCCAACCTATAAGGTTTGCTCTTTAGTACTCCCAGGAACTCATATAATAGACCCTACAGTTAGTCAATTTCCCAATTTCCCAATTCCACAATTTCAAAATCTCAGATACGCCCCTAAATTCGCAAAAAATGTCCTTTTAGTCTGCAACCAATGTTTGAAGTCTGGCATCTTTGGTTTAAATTTGGTATCTCCAAAATCCCGAATTATGAAGCGACTATTATCTCTTTCTTTGTTATTATCGGCTTTCTTTTTCGCTGGCGCTCAGGAAACTACGCCATCAAATGATAACCTTCAACTCAAAGAAACAGAACACGATTTTTCTCAGATACCACAGGGCAAACCTGTTTATTACACTTTTGTCATAAAAAACACAAGCAGCCAGCCATTGAAGCTGGATGATGTACATCCAAGTTGCGGTTGTACCACGCCTGAATGGAGCCATGATGCGATTCCGGCCGGTGCCGAGTCTCAAATTCGCGTAGGATATAATGCCGCTGCTGAAGGTACTTTTGAAAAGTATATCAATATCACTTACAATGGCAATCAGACAAAACAATTAAAGATAAAAGGCATCGTATGGAAAGTTCCGCAAGGGTCTGCTCCGGCTAACGCCTCTGTTCAATTTCTAAAAAAACAAATTCAATAAATCGACACCAACATGAAGAAGATTATTCTTATCGCATCAGCATTCGTATTCGGCAGCATCGCTGCAATGGCACAACAAAAAGTTGACGATGTTATCAAACTGAATACTGAAAAACATGATTTCGGCAAAGTAAAGCAGGCGATCCCTGTTACTTATTATTTCGAGATCACTAATATCAGTGACAAACCAGTAGTAGTAGAAAATGCATCTGCTAGTTGCGGTTGTACCGTTCCGGAAAAACCAACTCAGCCGATCCTTCCTGGCAAAACAGACAAACTGAAAGTTGTATATAATGCAGCTGCAGTAGGTCCGATCAATAAAGACATTTATATCAAGCTTGCTGGTATCGACCAACCTAAAACGGTTCATATCACAGGAGAAGTATTGACTCCAGAAGCTTTTGATGCTCTTCCAAAGAGTAATAATTAATTATAGCTCCCCTTTTACAAGAAGGCCCTTTCACTGATGGTGAAAGGGTTTTTTATTTTTATCTTAGAAAAAGAATTTCGCAAAAAGAAAACCCTTTGCATCTTTGCGAAATCTTTGCGCCTTTGCGTGAAATAAACTTTACTGATCATGAAAGAACAACTCCTTGAAGCCTGGCGCACCAATCAACGCATGAACATTCTTGTGATCAATAACACTACTGATACAGGTATGCAAAAATCATTGAGCACACGTGGTGGACGTACTATTTTTCAGCAATGGATACATATTCATAATGTAAGAATGCAATGGCTGGAAATAACTGCAAAAGATATTTTCGCCCGCCTCAAAGTACTGGATAAAGACATGCCATATGATAAAAAAACATTGCTGAAATCACTCGAAGATTCTTTCAAAGGCATCGAAGAAATGCTGGGAAAAAGCTGGGATGATGGCGGCAAGGTCAAAGGATTTAAGAAAGGAGTGATCCCATTTCTCGGATATTTTATTTCGCATGAATCCCATCACCGTGGCAACATATTACTGACCCTGAAACAATCCGGAGAGAAGATCCCGGACACCCTGAAATGGGGATTATGGGAGTGGGGAAAATAAGAGCGGCAAATTCTACAGAGGGCGACAAAAATGCAATTTTTTCTACAACTTCCACACTTTGTCATGAGCCACCACCGCGGCTTCTGGCCCATATGCCCGGCCAAGTTTTCCACAAGTTTCTGAAGAAGATAAGGGTATACCCGGACGCAAAAAAATATCCGCAACGTTTCCGGCATGAATTTTACAACTTATTTGGCAAATGCTGTCATATGAATACTGTTATCAGTAAGCTGGAGAATTTTATGGGCCTATCTAACGAGGTGGCTGATCAGGCTTTCTCCTTTGACAATTTTGGAACGAAGAATGAACCAGCATCGGTTAATAATTACTTTAAGTCGATGAAAGAGATTGAAGCTGAATTTGTTTCAAGCATGAGTGCCGCGAAGAATACATTGATGAACATGATTAGTGATATCGGGCACTTTGGTCACAATTTAATTTACATGGACGGAGACATACATTTTCCAGATCCAGATGATATTCATCAAGGATATATGGAAGAAAACTATTAATCTCATTACTGTTAACACTGTGGAGACTAATAGTTGGGCAGAGTAATCTGCCCTTTTTTTATGTCTAAGATCTTCTTATTAAATAAGAAATAAGGAAGGAAGTCTCCTAACTTCCTGATTTCTTATCCATACCTGCCTACCGCAGGCAGGTTTCTCATTTCTTATTTTCTTTGGACGCTTACCTTTGTCGGATGTTAAACATTTCCGACCGTGGCCGTCAAATGCCAGCTTCTCCTATCCGCAAACTGGTGCCCTTTGCCGAAGCAGCAAAGAAGAAAGGAATAAAAGTGTATCACCTCAATATCGGTCAGCCTGATATTGAAACACCACCTGCTATCATGGATGCGGTGAAACATACCGATATTAAAGTACTGGAGTATAGCCATAGTGCCGGTAATGAAAGTTATCGACGCAAACTTGTGAGCTATTATAAAAAAGTAGGGATCGATGTTACGCATGAACAGATCATGATCACTACTGGCGGATCGGAAGCGATCATGTTTGGATTTTTTACCTGTCTCAATCCAGGTGATGAAGTAATTATTCCTGAACCTTTCTATGCAAACTATAATGGCTTTGCTTGCGCAGCAGGTGTAAAAGTGGTTCCGATCACTTCGAGTATCGAAACAGGATTTGCGTTACCTCCTATTGAGGATTTTGAAAAAGTAATTACAAAGAAAACAAAAGCGATCATTGTTTGCAGTCCCAATAACCCGACTGGTTATTTATACAGTCTGGCAGAAATGGAAGCGTTGAAAGATATCTGTATCCGTCATGATCTGTATCTGTTCAGTGATGAAGCCTACCGTGAATTTTGCTATACGGAAGATGGTAGTGGCAAATATGTAAGTGCAATGCATTTGAAAGGATTGGAACAGCATGTAGTATTGATGGATACCATCAGTAAGCGATATAGTGCATGCGGAGCAAGAATCGGTGCATTGGTGACAAAGAATAAAGATGTATATGATGCGGCGATGAAATTTGCGCAAGCGAGATTAAGTCCTCCCGGTTTGGCGCAGATCATGGGTGAGGCAGCCGTAGATCTTCCTGATAATTATTTTGATGAACCGAAAGCAGAATATTTAGCAAGGAGAAATGCATTGGTAAGCCGGTTGAATGCAATGCCCGGTGTATTTTGTCCAAATCCTGGTGGCGCTTTCTACGCGATCGCAAGTTTGCCAATCGATGATTCAGATAAATTCTGTCAATGGTTATTGGAAAGTTTTTCGCATAATAAACAAACATTAATGCTGGCGCCTGCAACGGGTTTTTATGGAACACCGGGATTAGGAAAGAATGAAGTGAGACTAGCGTATGTGTTGAATGTAAATGCGATCAATGCAGCGATGGATTGTTTGGAAAAAGCGTTGGAGGAATATCCGGGGAAGACGGAGATTAAAAGTAAAAGTAAGGTGATGGTGAAATAAGAAATCAAAATTCAAAAGTAAAAAGTCAAAATAAAAACAGACTTTTGATACTTATTCCGCTTCTGACAATACTTTCTTTTTTACTTTGGAGAAATTCTTATGTAGAATTTAAACCCATCACCTTTAACGGCGAACATTATATACCAATCACGGTAGATAGTAACTTTCACCAGCATTTAAAACAAGTTCTTAAATATTACCATGTCAGGTTTAAAGAGAATAGTGAAGAAAAAGTTTTGATAAGGCAAAGTCTTTTTAATAATGAGGAAATGATCTTAAACTATACCCTAAGAGCGATAGATACAACGTGGTTAAGATCTCATTTACCAGATTAGCCTCTAGCCTATGATTTATCCAGAATAAAAACTTACAATCAGTAAGGCAATAAAAAACCGAAAGTCTTGATAAACAAGAAATTCGGTTTGTACCGGAGAGCAGACTTGAACTGCCGACCTTCGGGTTATGAATCCGATGCTCTAACCAGCTGAGCTACCCCGGCGAATGGGCGGCAAAAATATAGAATCCCGCCTGAAAAGGGAAATCATTTTTCATCTGATTACTACTGGGTTTTTCTAATTTAGCTGTTTTAACCGCATGACTACTATCCGCTTAGCAACTGCTGACGACGCCAGTCAAATACTGGATATTTATGCTCCTTATATAGCTACTACCTCGCTGACATTTGAAACGGAACTGCCTTCGGTCGAAAGCTTTGGTCAGCGGATCGAAACTTACCAGCAAAACTGGCCCTGGCTGGTCTGTGAAATTGATCAGATCATTGCCGGGTATGCCTATGCCTCCCGCTACCGCGAACGAACCGCCTACCAGTGGTGTGTAGAGTGTTCCGTGTATATACATGATAATTTTCTGAAGAAAGGAATTGCCCGGGCACTATATACTACACTGTTTGAAATTTTAAAGAAACAGCAATTCTATACAGTCTATGCAGTCATCAATCTACCGAATGATCCCAGCGTAGCTTTACATGAAAGAATGGGGTTTGAATATTTTGCGACTTATAAAAATGTAGGCTATAAACTTGGGAAATGGAAAAATGTTGGATGGTGGCAATTGATATTGAATGAATATAAAGATGATCCTGCACCACCGACAATGTTTGCAGAGTTGAATAAAGATTTTCTTAAAGATCTTTTTAATTCAGCTGCAAAGAAAATTCACTAATATAAGTTACGCCAGGGTGCGTGTCCTCACGCACCTGTCAATTGAAATCATGCTACTATTATTTTTCGCGGGTATGATTACATTTCTTTATGCGGAAAATAGGTGCGTGAAGACACGCATCCGGGCGTACTAAGGTGAGTAAACACACCTTGGCGTAAAAACTTTTGTAGCTTTACCCTTATGCAAAAAATACTCTACTTTCTTTTAATACTCTCTTTAGCTTCTTGCACGCAGTCTTCATCAGTCAAGATCAATTCAAACATTCAGACTGAAAAAACAGCGAAGCATATTAATATTCCCGGCACCAGGCTTTTTATTGTTCCACCACCCAATTTTACCGTCTCTCACGATTTTATTGGTTTACAAAAAGGTGAGAAGTCCATGATTAATATTTATGATCTCGATGGAGGTAATTTTTATACTAATACAAGGGATTTCAGCAAGCAAGGGTTTGAACAAAGAGGAGCGACTGTTTTTGATTTCCAGGAGATCAAAATAAATGGATATCCTGCTAAGTATATTCAAATGCAGGGCGACCCGGGAACAAAAGCCTACTCAATCGTTTTTGGAGATACCAGCTTCTCGACAATGATCATGGCAGGTTGCCCTGTCAGTGATGCAACAACAGGGAAAGAGATCATCCAATCATTGAATACGATCTGGTATGATAAGAATCTAAAGATTGATCCGTTCGAGACTGCCAATTTTACTATTAATGATAAGGACTCGAAATTAAAATTCTTCAAATATGCGGCAAACGTATACATGTACAGTGTTGGTGGAATTGATCCAAAAGACAATCCTGACCTGCCTGCAATGATGATTTTTCAGATCCCTATGGATAATTCCATGACACAAAAAAAAGTAGTAGATATGATAATGTCGAAGGCACAGGAATACGGTCTGACAAATACAGTAACAAAAAACGTTTCTTCCGAAAAAATTAATAACAATGACGCCTTCCAGGCTGAAATGTATGGAGATCTTAAGGGGAAACAAACCGTAATTTATAACTGCATAATATCAAACATGAATAAGGCCATTGTCGTGCAGGGTATTGCTAAAGTTGGCCTTGATGAAAGTGTAGCAGAATTCAAAAAACTAGCATCTACAGTTAACATTAAATAATTGCTGATTGCAAGCAAAATGAAAATCATCACCTGGAACTGCAACATGGCTTTTCGAAAAAAGTCTGACCATATCCTGGCTTACAAACCAGATATATTGGTTGTTCCGGAATGTGAGCATCCTGATAAATTAAAATTTAATCCCGGCACTCCCCTTCCTACTGATATGTTATGGTTCGGAACGAATCAACATAAAGGCCTTGGCATTTTTTCCTATAGTTCCTTCCGGTTTAAAGTAAAAAGAAATCATAATCCTGCTCTTAAAATGATCATTCCGATTACTGTTACCGGTGGTGCATATGATTTCACCTTGTATGCAGTATGGGCAAATAACCCGGATGATCCGGATGGACAATATGTTGAACAGGTTTGGAAGGCAATCAATCATTATAATAAATACTTACGCAATACCCGAACGATCCTCGCTGGTGACTTTAACAGTAATACGATCTGGGATAGAAAATACCGCATCGGCAATCATTCGCATGTGGTAGAAAAACTGGAGAAAAAAGGTATTTATAGTTCGTATCATTTGCATCATCAGCAAACGCAGGGCAAAGAATCACATCCGACACTTTATTTATACCGTCACAAAGACAAGCCCTATCATTTGGATTATTGTTTTATTTCAAAGGATCTGGCTGGCAAGCTACAGTCGGTAGAGATCGGTGATTATGAACAATGGATACAATATAGTGATCATGTGCCGGTGATAGTCACATTTCAGGAACCGGATAATAGTATAAATTTGATATCACTCTATTAACAATAAAGAAGAATAAATTATGGGATGGAAAGCCTCCTCGTTGATCATACAGCCGGCAACAGATATCAGCCATGATCAATTACTCACAGCACTTGGTTTTACCAGCTTTACAAAGATCAATGATGAACCCTTTGAAACGGCTATGTACCCTGCTGTCGACAAAGTATACATTGGAACCTATAATGGAAATCTTATCATAAGTATTGATCGTTTTCCTGTTGATTTCTTTTCAATATCACTAAGCCCAATGGAAAAAAAGTTGATCCAGCTTTTCCCAACTTCAGAGATCTGCGCGTTCTCTTTGCAAAGTACCGTCAATCATTGGGGGTTTGCTATTATTAAGAGTGGTGAAAAAATACGGGTAAAGGCTGGAGATTATAAGGGAACACTTATCGATATAGGAGAACCAGTGCAGGAGGAAATGGAACTATTAAATAAATCAAAATTGAATGAGGCAGGTAAACGTCTTTATTATTTAAGTAAATACAATAACAAAGAATACAATACTGAAGACCAGGTAGGAGAGAATATTGTTTCCGATATCATTAAAAGATATACCGGAACAGATCTCATGGCTGATGATAAGCTATTATTTGATACAAACTTTTCCGGCTATCAGGTTAAGCCTTCACCTAATATCGTTTATCTTGATATGCTCTTAACCGGTTTCTGGTATGGACGATATACCTATGGTAATGGCTATACAGATATGCATAAAGGCAAAAGTGAGGGATTCGTTTTAGAATTAACTGTTTCAGGCGGCGTTATTAAAGGCACCTGCATAGATGAAAATAAGCGAGAAGATGAAGCGGCAACTATCAGAGGTTATGTTGATGGTCCATTTATTTGTTTTCAAAAAGAATACCCATATGTCCACTATTTTGATGAAACGGGTCAGATCCAAAAAAAGGAAGGTAGTACCGTTGTTAGTTACTCAGGTTTATATGATGCCTTCAAAAATAATTTCAAGGGAATATGGCATGTGGAAACCAGCCATGGCTGGGGTGAATGGCATATTAACAAGGATACGTCAGGTTAAAACAAATTACAAAAACCAGACTATACATTACCGGAAAATGATATTGGCTGTTTCCAGTTTAGCGGAAATGGCAATCAGCATTTTTAATCCATACTTCGTCAGCGGGCAGTTTTAACTATTCCTTTAACGCTGAGATTACGTTAATCCACTTACTTTAGGTGTGATTAACGCAATTTTTTTTTTAGAAGGAACCACGCTGCTATGATAATAAGATCTCTTTTATCGATCACTTTACTTATACCAATTGTGGCTTCATCACAATGCTATGCAGTATTAAAATTTTTTCGCCCTAAGCCTGTCAATAAAGCTTCTTTATATTTCCATCAAAAACAGATTGATACTGTACTATATCCGAACAAAAAAATAAAAGAAATTGGGCAATACACAAAAAAGGATTGGCCATTCTCTTGCACCGCGCGGACTGGATATTGGAAGGAATATTATGAAAATGGGCAATTAAAGTCCTTTGGCGAATATCAGTCAGAATTAATTGAAAATTTTTGGGGTCATACAGGGCCATATACTGTTTTTTATAAAATTGGTTACTGGATTTATTATTACAAAAATGGGCAATTGAAAGCACTTGGAAAATATAACCTGGAAGAGACTGGAGAGAGGAGGGAATCATTAATCACTGACAACTGGCTTTTATATGATTCGCTCGGAAACCGGATAAAGGATAAAAGCGAATTTATTCCTGAATTAAATTGCGACTGCGGTCTAAGACATTGGTAATATATAAACGAACTATGCTCCGTAATTTTTTCATACTGCTGTTTATCATTTTTTCGCCAAATCTTTTTGGTCAAACTACTAGCCAGGAAATACCTGATTCTTCAAGAGATCAACTGGAATTGGATACCAATATTTTTAACCCTCAATTCATTGGCCTTACTTTTAACTTCACTGGTATTTACCATACCGACAGTCCGCCTTTTGACCATTCTTCAACCGAAGAGGATCAGCATATATACGACTCATCCTATTATCTTATAAATGAAGGACCATCAGAGAAAAATTATGAAACTTATTTTAGCCTTGCATGTGCCTTATGGAAACTGAATAAATCAGAAGCAGCGAAAAGAATGTTTTTGAAAATTCTTAACTCAAAGGATTCATTTTATACATATACCTATTATCATTCGTCAGATATACCAGGCGATACTACGCATAATACTTATGGCTACGGAAATTTTACATCAAGTTATAAACACAGTGCTTGCATGTACCTGACTAAAATTAATATTGAACAACGAAAGTTCCCGAATGCCTTAGCTTGCCTTGAAGCAGCTGTGAGAAAATATGAAGTGGTTTATAACTGCGGAACAGGATATAGTTTTCAACAAGAAGAATATCGGTATCTCTACGGCTTATGTTATGAAGGACTGGGTGAGAATAAGAAAGTGATAAGCTTATTATTACCTTTCATTTTTAGCGGGGGGAATAGCGAAAGCCTTATCCGTGTTATCAGGAAAGAATATTCTAAGAATCAGATAAGGTATTATCTCCAAAAAGCGATAAACTCAATACGATGCACGGTCGACAAGAAACCCTCTTCTTCTTTTATTTATGCTAATATGGGAGAAGAAAATGAGAAACGAACCGAGACAAAATATTATAGCGGAACCGGCACCATCAATTTATTTAACCGGATAATTACTTTGCCTTCTCCTTTTTTAAAAGATGGAGAACGATTAACAAGAAAATATTATGTGGACTTGTTTAAAAATTCTGGCATTTCTACTTACCTGCTCGGTGAAAGCTTTGACTGAGTTAGACCGGTTCATTACAACCTGCAGACTCTTCCCGACGATGTCTCGCCGAATAGTCTAATTATGTTTTCGGTATTTTCCGGGCGGACTCGTCGATATAAGATATTTCTGGAAAAGCATTCATGGAACAGTTTTTAAATAGCTTTATTCGTAGATACTCATTGCAACAAGTCCGCCGGTAGAGCTCTTTTGATTGTTATTTGTTATTGGCCAGACATCGTCGGAGAAGACTAATACAATAGGGAATTTAATTAAAAATAATGCCTAACTTATTTCAGAATTGGAAAACGAAGATCCCGAATGATAAACTTATTCAACATAAAAAGATGAGATATTTCCTTGCTGTATTATTGGCTATTCCTCTTGTTTCTTTGTCTCAAAGTTACGACTCACCTTTAGATCCGGGAATAAAGCCTTATAATTATATCAGGGACATGAAATTTGACACATTATATTATCCAGATAAAAAAATAAAAGCAATAGGAAAATATGTTAGATGCGAAGATCATATTGTTGGTTGGACAAGGATAGGATACTGGAAGGAATTTTATGGAAATGGCCAAATAAAATCAATTGGCGAATATCAAACAGCTAGACCTATAAGCAGTATCGATCTCTTTATACCTTTTAAAACAATGACCTATAAAGTTGGATATTGGACATATTTCTATGAAAATGGTCAAATGAAGGCAGTAGGGAAATATCAGAAGAAAAATGAAATAAATTCTTCCATGATAGAATCATTTTCGAATTCATTTTTTATCAAAGATTGGCTTGCATTCGACATAAAAGGAATGGAAGTGAAAGATAAGTATAAGATCATTTTAGAGCTGGACAGTGATATCAATTAACGCTGTTTTATTGAAAATCCTTCCTACTGCTTCAAGTGGTCAGCCTGCTACTATCATAAACGTAGAACCCGCAGGCACTTCCCCGACGATGTCTCGCCCAATAGTATAATTAAACTTTCAAAATCTTCCGGGCGGACTCGTCGATGTAAGACATTTCGGGAAAAGCATTCATGAAGTAGTTTTCAAATAGCTCTATTCGTAGATACTCATTGCGACGAGTCCGCCGGGAAAGTTCTTTTACTAATTATTTGCTATTGGCGAGACATCGTCGAAGAAAGAGTAATATAATAGAATCAATTGCTGATATTGCGTTGCGACTATCTATTGCCAACTGCCAACTGCCAACTGCCAACTGCCAACTGCCAATTGCTTACTGCTTCAACATCGACACCAATGCATTCATATAATTAGCATTCCTGATCGCAGCTTCTCCAGCTGTATTGTTAAAATAGATATACGCCTTCTTTACTTTTTTATTCTTTAGAATTACATCAGCAACTCTATCTAATTGCTCCAGCGAATATTCTGAACGATATAAATCGGGGATTCCATGGAAGCGGTAATAAACAATATCAGTATTAATAATCACATCTTCCGGCAAACGCGGATAACTCATTCCGCAAAAACTGATTTTATTTTGCATCAATCTCTTCATCACATCTTCACGCCACCAGCTACCGTGCCTGAACTCGATGACATTTTCGAAAGAATGATCGAGACTACCGATGATATGCTCTAGTAATTCGGTATTAAAAGCAGTCTGTGGCGGCAACTGAAACAGCACGCCACCTAACTTATCTTTTAATCCCTGTCGTATAGTAGTGTAAAAATCTTTTAGTAAATCTTCTGTCTCCCGGAATTTTTTATAGTGCGTGATCAACCGGGGCACTTTGACAGAAAAAATAAAACTGTCCGGACTGGTCGCATACCAGTTTTCTAAAAAAGAAAGCTGTGGAAATTTATAAAAAGTAACATTCAATTCGAGTGTATTGAACTTTTCACCATAATATTCAAACCATTTATTAGACGGCATATTTGGCGGGTAGAAAACATCCTTCCATTCCTTATAATGAAAACCTGAACATCCGATATGCCATTCCATAGGTGTTTT
Organism: Chitinophagaceae bacterium; assembly: GCA_039932855.1. GTDB lineage: Bacteria > Bacteroidota > Bacteroidia > Chitinophagales > Chitinophagaceae > JAJKIP01. The sequence continues at coordinate 13,593 of JBDTPD010000026.1, forward strand.
TCTATATCCATACAAAAGTGGAACCATCTTTGGATAACTAACACATTAATAAGTAGTAACTATGCCTGAAGGACCTTCCATCGTCATTCTGAAAGAAGCGGTAAGCGCGTTTAAAGGAAAAAAAGTAACGGCGTGCAGTGGTAATGCAAAAATTGATTTTAGCTGGGTGAAAGGTCAGACCATTCTTGATTTTAAAACATGGGGAAAACATTTCCTTATCTGTTTCAAAGACAGGACAATCCGGATACACCTGCTGCTGTTTGGCACTTACCGGGTGAATGAAAAAAGAGAATCAGTACCACGATTACATCTTCAATTCGGGAAAAAAGAAATAAACTTTTATGCCTGCAGTGTGCAAATACTCGATGGCGATCTTGATACCTACTATGATTGGAGCCGCGACGTCCTGAGTGATACCTGGAGCCCGGGAAAAGCAAGGGCATCACTGAAAAAACATCCGGATATGTTGGTGTGTGATGCGCTGATGGATCAACCTCTTTTGCTGGTGTGGGAAATATTATTAAGAATGAAGTGCTGTTTCGCATTTATGTACATCCGGAAAGTAAGGTGGGTGAGTTGCCCCCCAAACAATTATCCGCACTGATCAAAGAAGCAAGGAACTATAGTCTTGATTTTTTGAAATGGAAAAAAGAATTTACACTGAAGAAACATTGGTTGGCTTATGGAAAGAAAAAATGTCCCAGGTGTAAGATACCGTTGATTAAAAAAGTGACGGGGAAAGGGAGGAGGAGAAGTTTCTTTTGTAATAACTGTCAGGAATTGTATTAGAGAGTTAATTATGAGTTATGAATTAAGAATTATGAATCTGAGTATCCATTCATAATTCTTAATTCATAACTCATAATTACAAACTCTCCTGAATTGATATAAAATTGCTATTTGGTCGAAGTTATTTTTGTTTCTCAAATTGAATGCTGCTCAGGTTGAAACCACCTTTATCAGCGTATACACGAAGACAATTAACACCCTTCTTCAGATACACATCTTTCTGAGATGTCAACTGCCAGTTAGCTGAGCCACCAGAGTCCGGCACCGTTAATCTGTTTATTAGTTTCTTATCTCCTTCCAGCAAAGAAAGTTGACCCTGCATTTTATCAGCTGATGTTTTGAAAGAGATGGTGTACTTACCGGATACAGAAGTTCTCACAGTATATTGTAACCACTCACCATCTTCAATACTGAATATATAATTACCAGTTTCGCTGCCTTGTATATCTACTCCATCATTACGATAAGCATATCCTTTGTTTCCTATTGTTTTTACTCCGGGCGTATAATGATAGCTGGCAGAGTCTCTGTCAAAATAAGCAATATGCTGCGGCCCAAGATCGAAGTCCGTTGCTTTGATGGTTGTATTACCATCGATAAAATTATCCCTGAATGATCTTGGAGAAGGCGAATAGACCTGGCGGAACATTGCATCGATCACATCAGGATGAAAAATATTATTGCTGATCTTCACATCAGCGATCCATTCCTGCAAAATGGTCCACGCTTCGTCCGCAGATGGTTTTGCGCCTTTGCCCGACCAATAGTTACGGATCTTATCATAGCCAGCGGGTTCTTTTATCTGCAATGGATTATTAATACCCATCTTTTTTTCCTGCCACCATGCCCATCCTATATCATTTGTTTCGGCGAGACGAATGGCTTCAGTGAACCAGGTATTTGAATTTTCTCCCGATTCTCCCAACCATAATGGAATGGAATACTGATCACGTAATTCAAGAAAATGTTTGATAGAAGTTGTATCATTAAAGTTTCCATACTTATGGAAACTCATCACGAGATTATTGTCCCATACTGGAAACACTCCATTATAGTTATTACCAAATCCATTTCCCTCAATAATAATAATATGTTTTGCATCTACTTCGCGGATAACTTTTGTAATATCCATCATCAGTTTGCGAAGCGGTGCATTATTTTTTTCTTTAGTACCGCGTGTATCCGTACTATCATCAAAACCCCAGTTTGGCTCGTTGATAATATCATATCCGCCGATCCATGGTTCATTAGCATAACGCGTGGCTAATTTTTTCCATAAAGCAATTAACTTATCCTGGTTAGCCTGGCTTTGCCATAATGATGGCTTTGATGCATCACGATCAGAAATATTCAGATCATTCCCCTGCCCACCCGGTGTTGCATGCATATCCAGGATGAGATACATTTTATTGGCACGGCACCAGTTCAATAAACTATCCGTTAAGGCAAATCCTTTTTCGATCCATGTATTTTGCCCGGCTACTGGTTCCTTATCAACCGGCAGTGTGAACAATCCATAATGCATTGGCAAACGAACGGAATTAAATCCCCAGGCACCCATTGAATCTATATCTGCTTTGGTCGTATGACTATTCAGCCATTGATCATAGAACTGATTTGTTTTCTCAGTCCCCACCAATTCTTCTATTCTTGATTTTATTTTGTATTGAGGTCCTACATTGATGTGAAACATATACCCTTCCTGCAACATCCATCCGCCAAGTCCCATACCACGAAGTATTACTTTCTGATCTTTGCCGTCGACAATGATCTTACCATTTGCACGCAGGAAATCCTGGCTATAACTGAAATGAGTAAGCAGTAGCAGTGCCAGTACCAATAAAGATGATGCGCTGCGCATACGAATTTTTGCTTTTACGAAGAAAAACATAGTGGTTATTTTTTAAGTTAACAATGATCACTTACCATACATAAGTTGCCACAGCGCTTGCAACCAACGTGGTCGTAAATGTTTTCTTTTTGAAATTAATTCCGAAAGATTTTGTTTGCCTGCT
>JBDTPD010000027.1:0-15285 GCA_039932855.1 Chitinophagaceae bacterium
ATTATGAGTTATGAATTATGAATGTTCGGAACATTCATAATTCATAACTCATAATTTTTATATCTTTTTCAGGTCTTTAACCGTCATTTCATTCTCCACATTCCCTGTATTTAATGTGGATGCTGGTTCAAACAACATGATCTCTACTTCTTCACGGGCAACAGGCCGATGCTCAACACCGCGTGGTACGATCAGGAACTCACCCGCATTAACGGTGATTGTCTTATCGCGCAGCTCCATGTCAAAACTGCCTTTGACCACATAGAACAATTCATCTTCATGATCGTGATGGTGCCAGACAAATTCTCCTTTAGCCTTTACCAGTTTTACTTGTTGTCCATTCAGTTCGCCAACAATACGTGGACTATAATGTTCACTGAAGGATGATAATTTTTGTGCAAGATTTACTTTTTCCATATCCTAAAAATAAAATAATTGGTTGGGCTATCCGTTTGCTTCAGTATTTTTAATTTTATAGTATTCGTGGGGAAGAAAATTTTACCAATATTATTACTCTTTTTCCTGGCTGCATGCGGCGTAAGCAAAAATCCGCTGCGCAAAACGGTGAAATTATTACAAAAAGGAGTTATCAAAGACGATACCAGCTATGTGTATGATCTTCCCTTTGAAGCGGGTAAAAAATATTTTCTCATACAAGGCTATTTTAGTCATTTATCACATAAAGAAAGAGCAGCGCTTGATTTTAAAATGAAACGCGGTACAAACATCTGTGCTGCCAGGGAAGGTGTAGTAGTAAGAGTGAAAGAAGATGGTGATCGTGGCGGATTGAATAAAAAGTATCGTCCTTTCGGAAATAATATTGTGATCGAACATGCTGATGGATCAAGAGCGGGTTACTGGCACTTACAAAAAGATGGTGCGTTGGTTAATGTAGGTGATACTGTTCAAAAAGGACAGGTGATAGGGCTCAGTGGTAAAACAGGTTATGCTGCATTGCCTCATTTACATTTCCTCGTCTGGACATTTGATGCAAACAGGCAATGGCAACAGGTACCAACGCGTTTCAGAACTACTAAAGGCATAAAATATCTCCGGTCCTTTCATCATTATCGCAAACCTATTCAATAGTCTTGTTTTTTAAATACATTTGAAATAGGGTAAGAGCGAAATAAACAGAGCGGGAGCGAGAGTAGAGAGCGCGAACATCGCTCCCGCTCTGTTCCTTCGCTCTCAGCTGTTTTTCTATGATTTAAATAAGAAAATTGTCTTTCCAGGAAATATATCAGGAGTTTATTGATGGTATGCGCCAGACAACGCTGATTGAATACATAGCAGTATTCACCGGTATTGCCAGCGTATGGTTCAGTCGTATGGAAAGTATATTGACGTATCCTATCGGACTGATCAATACGATCATCTATGTATACCTGAGTGTAAAAGGCCATTTGCCCGGCGAGGCCAGCGTAAATACTTATTATACCATCATGAGTTTATACGGCTGGTATATGTGGACGAAAAAAAACCAGGTGCAGGAAAAAGTCTTACACATCAGTCATTCCAATAAACAGATGTGGCTCTACCAGATTGGTTTCTTTCTTTTTTTCTATATCGCTCTTTATATCTCCCTTAGTTTTTTACAGGAGCAATTTTTCCCCGGTGCTATTCCATGGGCCGACGCTTTTGCATCTGCTACTGCCTTCACTGGTATGTGGCTGATGACAAGAAAGAAAGTAGAAAGCTGGTACTGGTGGATCGCAACAAACATTGCATCGATCCCATTATATTTCGTCAAACATTATGTATTTACCAGCGTCTATTATTTAGTGTTACTCATCTTCGCTTTCTGGGGATTGGAAGCATGGCGACAGAAAGCATCATTAGCCAGTTCTGCTAACAAATGAAAAAGGGAATTGTATTAGGAAAATTCATGCCTTTGCATAAAGGACACCTGGCGCTTATTGATTTTGCCCATTCCCAATGCGATCATTTATATGTAATACTTTGCCATATGCAGGGAGAGTATATCGATGGCAAACTGCGTGAGCGTTGGCTGGCAGAAGCATTACTGACTTATGATCATGCGCAGCTGATCTCCTTTGCTTATACTGAAAATGAATTATCAAATACATCGGTTTCTTCAAAAGAGGTATCAAAAAAATGGGCGACGGCTTTACAAAGGATCGTTCCCGATGCAAACATCATCTTTACTTCTGAGCCTTATGGTGATTACGTAGCTGAATACATGGGCATCTCCCATATTTCTTTTGATGAAAAAAGAATCAATTATCCGGTGTCAGGTGAATTGATACGAAAAGATGCATTTACTCATATCGATCTTGTTGCTGATACGGCCAGGGATTTTTTTATAAAAAAAATTGCGATACTGGGCACAGAGTCTACCGGCAAATCAACACTTACAGAAAAACTCGCTGATTATTATCATACTGTGTTTATTCCGGAAATGGCCAGGGATATTATTGAACATACGAATGAATGCACGTATGAGCATTTAGAACGTATTGCCGGTTTGCAGGCTAAAACGATTCTTGAAAAAATATCAGACGCGAATAAATTATTATTTGCCGACACTGATCTGATTATCACAAAATCGTATTCCCGTTTTTTATTCAATAAGGAATTGAAAGTTCCGGAGTGGGTTGAACAGGCTAATAATTTTGATCTGTATTTATTCCTCGGGCCGGATTGTGAACATATGCAGGATGGAACAAGATTAGCAGAAGAAGAGAGAAACCGGTTGAGTGAATATCATAAAAGGGAATTGATCAATGCTGGCAAGTCTTTTATTTCAATCAATGGAAACTGGGATGAGCGTTTGTTGCAAGCGAAAAAAATAATTGACCAAACATTCTTTAATAAAAATGGCGGCGATCAAAAATGATCACCGCCATATAGTTAAAAATCAAACCAGAGCTTTTTAGTTAACTGGTATCGCCTGCTCACGGCTTACTTCCTTACCGGGAATAAACGGGAGACTTACCTGCAATACACCGTCTGCATACTTTGCGCTGATCTTATCGGCATCGATGCCGTCATCAAGCGTAAAGCTTCTGATGAATCCACCACGACTGTACTCACGCTGTACCCAGTCGAACTTTGGAAATCCTTCCGGTGGTGTGTACGTAATAGTTAATTCACTTCCTTTTACACCCAGGGTAAAATTTTCTTTGATACGACCGGGTGCAAATACCAACAATTCAAGGCTGGTATCTGTTTTGTAAATGTTTACGGCAGCTCTCTGCATTGAACGCATAAGCAGGTGCCGGTTCCTGCCTGCGGAATGATTGCCTTTTGCGGCGCATGACTGATTGTAGTACATGTTTCTTTTTTTAAAAGTGAAAAAATCAATATCATTACTATAACAGAAAATCGGATATAATTGTTTACGCTGACCGAACAAGAAAAGCTATGATCAAAAAAATCGTTGTTATCGGCCCTGAAAGCACTGGCAAAAGTGTATTAGCAGAACAACTGGCCAACCATTATGGAACCACCTGGTGCCCGGAGTATGCGCGGGAGTATTTATTGAAAAATGGCAAAAATTATAATTATGAAAATCTTCTCAATATTGCCAAGGGGCAAATTGAAGCAGAGGAATCGGCAATTGGCAATTGGCAATTAGCAATGGAGAAAAAGAACTCATCATCCCCCACTCACCACTCACCACTCTTCATCGATACTGATATGTATGTAATGAAAGTTTGGTGTGAATTTGTTTTTGGAAAATGTCATCGTTATATACTGGAACAGATCGTTGAAAGAAAATATGATCTCTACCTGCTTTGCAATAATGATCTGCCATGGGTAAAAGATGAACTGCGTGAATATCCCGATCTGGAAACAAGACATAAGCTATACCTCATTTATAAAGATATTATGATCAACCAGTCTGTGCCGTGGGTTGATATCAGTGGAAAATATGATGAGCGATTGGCGAAAGCTGTCGGGGCGGTTGATGAGCTTATTAAAGTCAAAAGTAAAAAGTAAAAATGTCATACTGATTTTTTGAATTTTTACTTTTGATTTTTGACTTTGGCCGCAGTTTGTCTCTGAATAATTTTTTGTATATCGGGATCAGGTTGTAAGAAATCCATTTGCTGCATGATATGCCGGGATTTTGCCACGATGTAACGGGAAGCTGGTTTTACTTTAAACATTTTCAGTTTGGGTCCGGGCAAACAAGCTGCAATCATAGCGGCTTCCTGTCTGCTAAGGTCTTTTGCTGATTTATTAAAATAAATATTTGCTGCACGCTCGATACCAAAAATGCCATCACCCATTTCAATCACATTCAGATAAACTTCGAGTATTCTTTTCTTTCCCCATATCTTCTCAATCATGAACGTAAAATAGGCTTCCAAACCTTTCCTGATCCAGCTTCTTCCCTGCCATAGGAAAACATTTTTTGCTACCTGCTGGCTGATGGTGCTGGCACCGCGTGTACGTCCTGGTTTCTTTTTATTATACTTCATCGCCTTCTGAATATTCTTCCAGTCAAACCCGCTATGATCAGGGAAGAGCTGATCCTCGGAAGAAATAACGGCCAGTTTTGCATTGTAAGAAATTTCATCCCTGTCAACATAATCGCGTTTCAATCCATGCCCGGTTATCCAGCTTACAAATTGCGTGATAGTCAGCGGAGGGTTTATCCATTTTAATAAAATGATATAAACGAATTGAGAAATGAAAAGAATCAGAAAAATTCTCTTCGTCCACTTCCAGACTTTGGCTAGAAAAGTTTTTGCTTTTGATGTTGATTTGGCCTTCGCTGTCATTGAAGCCCGAATATAAAGAATAAAAGTTGTAGGGAAAATGGTAGTAGTTCGTTAGATGATAGTGTTTCTCGCAACGACGCGAAGTCGCAAAGAAAACATCCTGTCAAAAACATTTTACTCTTTGCGTCGCTGCGCCTTTGCGAGAAATATTAAAAAGGACGTTTATGCGGTATATGAAACTCGAGCATGTGAAGACGGAATTTTTTTCCGATACGAAACCATCTTCGTTTAAAAGATATTTTGCTTTTGAGATAGCCCAGCACGATCGGGCTAAATCCAATAACAATACCCGCTGTCAATGCTTCTTTAAAATCAGCCTGCTTGCTGAGAGTAAGTCCTGCCGTCGTCAGGGCAGTACCGCCTATTATATAGGCCAGATCTTTTGCCTCTAGGTGAAATTTTTGTTTGAGGCGGCTATTCAGGATCACCGTCGTCACATCTACCCGTGGTATAGGATGGCCATTTATATAAATAGTATCGTTGATCAGCAAAGTAATAATGCCGCTATAGATAACGCCATCTTTTACACGAAGTGTAATGCGATCGCCTTCGCCATAGGTTTTTTTCTTTTTATACCCCTTTTCTACAAACAGGTAGCCGGTTTGGGAAGATGCGATAAAAGAAATACACAGAAGCCAGGAAATAAAAAGCAGCCGGTTCATGGGATAAACATACGACTCCTTATCGCTGAAAATTGTTAATGAAACTCAAATGCGTTTTCCATATACCACCAATCCCCAGATAAGTGCGATACCAAACACGATGAGGATAGCGCCATTGATCCGGTTAAGGATATGAATATTGTGCGGGGTAAGCCGGTTACGAATTTTGCCGGCCAGCATTACTTTTAAGATATCGGCGAAAAGTACCCAGCTAAGACAGGCCACAAACACAGCAACCCGTTGCTGTATCGTATGATCGATAACAGCTGTGGACGCATAGATCCAGAAAATAAATACAGACGGGTTCAATGTATTCATCAGGTACCCGGAGAAAAAGATCTTTGCATAATCTCTTTTTCTGAAAACAAAGACCTGTTTACCCGCCTCGTTGACCTTTACTTTTTTAAAGAAAAGAAAAAATACACCTAATGATACGAGGAAGATGCAGCCGCCTACACCAATCTCGGTCTTATAACCACTCAACTTTTTAAATAATTCTGTAAAAACGTTACTGACGAGTAACAATGTAATATCGCTGGCTGAAACACCAAAAACAAACGCCAGCCCCCCTTTGTGTCCATTATTAAGACTTTGCTTAATGATGGAAAACAATACTGGCCCTACTGAGATGCTAAGCAGCAGGCCGAAAGTAAGTCCTTTCAATATTGCCTCGAGCATAAAATGTAAATACGAAATACGAAGTAAGAAATACGTTAGTTTGTTACCTACCTCTGATATCGTATGTGCTAAAGTACGAAATATGAAGTAAGATAGTTGTTGATTGATCAGTTCTTACTTAAGCGGGCACGGGGTGTATTAATTGCCGAAACGATTATTTTCAAAATTTCTGTTCCTTCTTTTATCAATAAAGTGATCTTGTCTTTAAAGTCAGGATTAAATTCTCGCAGAAGTTCCAGAAAATAGATTGTTTCATCTGCTTCTTCTTCGACAATTTTTAATTTATTAATAAAATCAGCATCTGATTTTGCTCTTTTTGCCGCCCTGTAATTGGCGCCAACTGATGAAGAACAGCGTATAAGTTGGCTGAAGTATGCCTTATTAATTAAACTATAAGGCATTTCAAGAATAAGCTTACCTGTTGCCACACCAAACTGAAAAGTTCTTTCCTTTATATCCCACATAAAACCTTTTTCTTTCACTAAAGACTTTCCGACCTGTCGTACTTCGTATTTCTAATTTCGTATTTTAAAGATGTCCTTCCTGTAAAAATTGTTCCCACTCCTCCAGCATCTTGCCTTTCATGACCCGTGGGAATTTATGTTGACTACCAATTTTCCCCTTCAGTTCCATAAACTTCATAAACTTTTCTTCTGGTAATACTTCCAGGAAAACTTCTTTTAAGGCACTGTCTCTTTCCGTAGCATAATCATCATTCATTATACGCAAATGTTCATCGATACGCTTGCGGAGCTTATCCGGATCAACTTTATCATTTGATGCTACGTACCATTTATGCGCAAACATAGTTTCGTAAGGGAAACCAACGACTGTATATTCAGGTATGCTGATATTAAATTCTTCACTGACCAGTTGAATAGCCTTATTCATGTTCTCCACACTTAAGTGTTCACCAACAAGGCTAAGGAAATGTTTGGTACGACCGGTGATAACTACTTCCATTTTTTCCACGTCAACAAACTTCAAGGTATCGCCGATCAGGTAGCGCCAGGCTCCTGCATTCGTACTCATAAGCAAAGCATATTCTTTTCCTTCTTCTACCTCATGAATCATTTTTGCTTCTGGATTGGCAACGATCTTTCCATCACTATCGAAATTTTTATCATCAAATGGAACAAACTCGAAGAAGATATTATTATTAAGGATCAGTTGCATGCCTTTGGCATGTTCTCTTGTTTTATATCCTATAAATCCTTCACTGGAGAGATAGTTTTCGATATAGACAATTGGTTGGCCTAATAATTTTTCAAATCCTTTTTTATATGGCTCGAAGGCAACACCGCCGTGTACGAATACGCCGAAGTTGGGCCAGATCTCGTGTATGTTTTTTACTTTGTAATGTTCAATCACCATTTCCATACACATCTGGCACCAGGCTGGTACGCCAACGATATAACCAATGTCCCATTCTTTTGCATGCTCAACGATCTCGTTTAATTTTTGGTTCCAATCTTTGATGGCGGCAATACGTCCACCGGGTTTATAAAATGTTTGAAACCAAAAGGGGCGTTTTTTTGCAAGAATACCGCTAAGGTCACCAGCATACCAACCCGCTTCACCTTTTTGCAGATCGGTAGCACCACCCAACATCAGGAATCCTTTTGTTAATGCTTTTCTATTCGCATCTTCATATTGAAATACGCTGATGAGCTGACGTATATAGTTGATCGTATTGCTGCGAAGAAGATCTTTGGTAACAGGAATATATTTGCTGGCTGATTCAGATGTACCGGAACTAAGCGCATAATATTTTATTTTTCCCGGCCAGGTCACATCAGGAACACCATCGAGTGTTTTCTTCCACCATTCTTCATAGATCTTATTATAATCATGAACAGGTACCAGGTCCTGGAAACTTTTTCCTGGATGACGGCTCAATAAAGCTTCATCAAAGCGATAGCGTTGGCCAAACTCAGTGAACCTCGCTCTCTTCAATAGCTTTTTTAATACCCGTATCTGTTGGCGTCGGGGATCATTAGGAGGAATTCTTAGCGCGGCAGCAATCGCCTTCGGTAATTTAATATCGATAATGGTCGCCATGTATATTCTTAAATACGAAGGTGTTTCTTATAAAGTTAAGTAACTTATTTCTGTAAAACACGAATATAAGGACAATTGGCAGTCGCCAGTCTATCAGTCGGCAGTCGGAAAAGTACGATACTATAATGACTGATTAAAAATTGAAACTGTTGATTGCAGATTGCTTACTGCAAGACTGATTACTGTCCACCGAGTTTCCTATACATTTTCCATACCAGCTTCATATCATTTGCCGGTTCGTAATCGCGCGCGTACCAATAGTCTACCATTTGCAGACTTTCACGTGGTAATTCCTGCTTCACAGAAACAGGAATGCCATTGCAAGCCATGACGCCATTGCGAAGAGCAGGTAAATTTTTTTCTATTGTTGCATACCCTACCCATGTTTTTTGTGCAAATAATACAGCAAAGCAATTCGCAAAAAAGCGTAGTGGTTTTTTTACCCCAATAAAATGAACAGGAAAACTGATAATGGCAAATAGGGATATGCTCACATCTACCAATCTTTTCAACCGGCGATTGTATGGATCGGCTAACTTAAATCCATTTTCTTTTGATACCGATTCACCAGCGCTGTCTTTGGAATCACTTCCAACGATGCTGTGACTACCAGCTGCATGAATTTTTATTTTTACACTTTTATCTACCTGTTGCAGATAATCAATAATATTCCTGAAAGTCAACGTGCCTTCACAAAAGATCGCTTCGCGGTACGGCACCGATTGAAAAAGCATATCTGTTCTTGACCAATAACCGATCGCATCTTTATCCTGTTCATTTACGGCAACCCGTCCAAGAATTTTTTCCTGCATTCCGGCTTCTTTTACTAATTGCACCACTTCATCATATTCACTTGCAGAAGCAATGACTAATGTGTTGGCGTGTTCGTTTCTTGGATCAGTCGCCGATAGTACCGATGTCTTTATTAATATCCATCGCAATAAACTGATAAGAATAAAAGATAGGAGTGCTCCAAAAAGTATAATGCCGCGTGAAAAGCGATATTCCTCAGGTAGCAATGCATACACAGCTAGCAAAACAACTGTAGCAATCAATGTAGAGCTGACAAGTTCTGACCGTTTATACCAGCGATCATACAATCCGGCATAGTAAGCGGTGAGCAAATAAATAAATGTAAATACAGGTAATGCAATAAACAATAACCTGTTTTCATACTGTGTCCCTGTTTTTACATATCCGTTCCAGATATTTTTCATGGCCCAGAATGAAAACAGGATCAATGCCGCGTCGATCAATGGTAATCCAACGCGACGGATAAAATGACCGATCGCCGTTAGTCCCGCGCGTATCCAGATGGCCGCATGTATTAATGCGTTGAAAATACCGGCACGACTACCACCATAATGTTTTTTTACAAAAATGCTCATGGCTTTATAGAACATCCGCACATAGTTCATACTGCCCTTGCGTGTACTTTCTCCTTTGAAATGAAGAATACAGTTTTCAGCAAAATAATAATTCTTATACCCGGCTTTCTGAATGCGAAAACTAAGATCAACGTCTTCGCCATACATGAAAAACGTTTCATCAAAACCACCCGTCTTATCAAGTACTTCTTTTTTTATCATCATAAACGCGCCAGCCAGCACATCTACTTCATGATTTTGTTTTTCATCGAGGTGACCAAGATGATAAGAAGAAAATGTTTTTGATTTTGGAAATAACCTTGCTAATCCAAATAATTTATAGAGCGAGGTAGACGGTGAAGGAAATGATCGCTTGGATTCTTTTAAAAAATTTCCACGACCATCCAGCATTTTAATTCCGATAGCACCAATTTCTATATGACTATTTAAAAAGGAAATACATTGTTGAAAGCAATCTTCCGGAACAATGGTATCAGGATTTAAAAACAGGATATATTTCCCGGTTGACAGTTGCAGTCCCTGGTTACAGGCTTTAGCGAAACCTACATTTTCTGAATTGACCACAAATTTTACTGTGGGGAAATTGGGTTGCAGGTAATCGATGCTATTATCTACCGAATGATTATCTACTACGATTACTTCCGCCTGGATACCTGCATTGGCTTTTTGCACTGAATAAAGGCATTGCTCTAAAAAGTGTTTGACATTATAATTAACTATGATAATCGATAGATCCAATGTGAGCGGCTGTATATGTTGCGAAGTAAGAAGATTTTGGGAAGAGTTTCAAAAATAAAGGCAAGTGGGGAGTGGCTAGTAGTAAATAGGAATTATAGTTATGCAACTTCTTACCTACTCGCTACTAGCCATTCCCTATTTTCATCTTATTAATATTAGAAATCATAGCATACTCATTTATCTTTGCTCATGCTTAAAAATACACTGATTGAGGCCGCAAAGGCAGGCGCAGCAGAGATTCAGCGCTTTTTCAACAAAGAATTCAAGATCACGAATAAGGAAGGAGTCAACAACCCGGTTACAGAGGCCGACCATGCGTCGGAGAAAGCAATTTTTGAGGTGATTAAATCAAAATTTCCCGATCATTATATCCTGAGTGAAGAAGCGGGTGAGATCGTGCAGGATTCAAATTATAAATGGATCGTGGACCCGATTGATGGTACGATCAACTTTGCGCATGGTATTCCACTCAATTGCGTATCGATCGGTATTGAGCATAATGGCGAAATGATTCTTGGCGCTGTCTATAATCCGCACCTGAATGAGTTTTTCTTAGCAGAAAAAGGGAAAGGGGCTACATTAAATGATAAGCCGATTCATGTAAGCAATGAAACAGAAGCGATCAAAGCTTGCCTGGTAACTGGTTTTCCTTATACTTATATTAATATACCAAACGGACCGTTGGAAATATTTGAACGGTTTATCAGAAAAGGTGTACCGGTACGCCGGTTAGGTTCTGCCGCTATCGATCTTTGTTGGGTGGCTTGCGGTCGCTTTGATGGTTTCTATGAGCATAAACTGGAAGCGTGGGATAGTGCAGCGGGATATTTAATTGTAGAAGAAGCTGGTGGTAGAGTTACCGACCTGGTTGGAAATAAATTTTCTCCGTATCAACATAAGATCTTAGCTACAAACGGTAAGATTCACGATGAAATGCTTGATGTTATTAACTTAAGAAAAGAACTATAAAGAATGTACGATGTTAGGTGTACGATGTACGCCTTTCCGATTACGTGGGCGAGTCATTTGTTTAGAAAGCGTGAGAGAAATGAGTTGTAAATTGTGAAGTGATATTTTCTAACCAAAACCTTGTGAGATGGATTCTGAAGAAATGAAAAGGAGAACGAAGTCGTTTTCTATAAAAACGGCTCAGCTAACACAGAAAATTCCTGATACACCCGTAAACAGAGCGTATAAAAACCAGATCATACGATCCTCCAGTTCAGTCGGCGCTAATTATCGGGCATCAAGAAGAGCAAAGTCAAAACCCGATTTTATAAATAAACTCAAAATTGTTGAGGAAGAACTGGACGAAAGTTTATTTTTTTTAGAGCTGCTTGAGGTGTTTAATAAAAATTTTTACTCTTGAAATAAAAGAGCTTTATAAAGAGGGAGAACTGTTGCTAAAAATCATTGTCGCATCAATTGTCTCTTCCCGATAACACGAGATTGGCTGCTGTAAAACAGTCGTACATCGTACATCAAACATCGTACATTATTATGAGTAACGAAAGAACAGAAATAGCAGACCTTGGCGAATTTGGTTTGATTGACCATTTAACCAAAAACATTGAACTGCAAAACGCTTCTTCCTTATTGGGAGTTGGTGATGATGCAGCAGTCATCGATCATTTTGGCAAACAAACTGTGATCAGCACCGATCTGTTGATTGAAGGCGTACACTTTGACCTGGTTTATACTCCATTGAGGCATTTAGGATACAAAAGCGTTGTTGTTAATCTCAGCGATATCTATGCAATGAATGCTATCCCTACTCAAATCGTTTTGAGCATTGGTATCAGCAATCGTTTTAGTTTGGAAGCATTGGATGAATTTTACGAAGGTGTATATCTTGCCTGTACAAAATATGGAGTTGATCTCGTTGGCGGCGATACCAGTTCTTCTCAAAAAGGATTTATCGTTTCCATTACTGCTATCGGTGAAGTAACGCCGGGTAATTATGTAAAAAGAAATACGGCTAAGAAAGGCGATCTGCTTTGTGTAAGTGGTGATCTTGGTGCTGCCTACATCGGTTTATTATTCCTGGAAAGAGAAAAGAAAATATTCGTTGAAAGTCCGGGCGTACAACCAGATCTTGAACAAGAGGCGTATGTGATCGGACGTTTATTAAAACCGGAAGCAAGAAAAGACATCGTTGAGTTTTTTGCCGATTCCAATATTGTTCCTACATCTATGATGGATGTAAGTGATGGCCTGGGTTCAGATGTACTTCATCTATGCAAGGATAGCAACCTGGGTTGTGTGATCCATGAAGACAAAATTCCTATTTCAGAAGAAATGAAGAAGGCGGCTTTCAAATTCGAGATCGATCCAACGGCCTGCGCATTGAGCGGTGGCGAAGATTATGAATTGCTTTTTACCATTTCCCAGTCGGATTATGACAAACTGGTACTGAATGAGCAGATCAGCGTGATCGGCTACATGACCGATGTGGACCAGGGCGCTAATATCATTACCAAAGGGGGCAGCAAACACCCGGTTACGGCGCAGGGCTGGAACCATTTAAAGAAATAAGAAGCAGAGTTTTACGTTATACTTTGCCGGGAAGCTGGTAAGACGAAAAATTTAAACCTATTGCTGTTGTCTTACCCTCTTTTCACTACTAATTACTATGAGGAGATTATTGATTTTATTGTGTGCGGGCTGCGTACTGGCTGGCTGTGGCGTAAACAGCCATTCTTATCGTCCTGGAAAAAAATATTCTCCTGAACAACTCCAGAAAGATTATTCGGTTTACCAGGAAACGCTGGAAGAGGCTCATCCCGGTCTCTATTGGTATACCAGCAAGGATAGTATGGATAAATACTTCCGGCAGGGGCGCGAACAAATAAACGATTCGTTAACGGAACCCGATTTCAGAAAAATACTTTCCTGGGTTACCAGTAAGATTGGTTGCGGACATACTTCGGTCCGCGCATCCAAAGCATATGCGCGATATTATGATACGGCCCGTGTTTATCGCATATTTCCGTTGAGTTTAAAATTATGGAACGATACTGCCGTAGTAGCAGCTAATCTCAACCGGAGAGATAGCATGATCAGCCGCGGTACCATGATCACCAAAATAAATGGCCGGCCCATAAAAAGTGTGATTGACTCATTATTTAAATTTATTTCTACTGATGGTTATAATACCACTCACAAATATCAATCATTAAGTAATCGCGGATTCTTTGGTTCATTGTATACATCTGCATTTGGTGTATCTGATTTTTATGCCGTTGAATATATCGACAGCTCAGGTGCGGCACAAACAAGAATCATTCGTCCCTTTTATCCCGGAAGAGATACGGTAGGAATGGCGGCTATGCGACCATTGAATCGTGTACCACAACCGTCACGTCGCGACCGGAAAAATATGCAGCGCAATTCCGTTCGTTTATTAAAAATTGATTCGGCCAATCATGTAGCCATGATGGACCTGAGTTCATTCGGTAAAGGATATGGATTAAAAGGATTTTTTCGCCGTTCATTCCGGGCATTGGACAATAATAAAATCGATCATTTAATTATTGACGTCCGCGCCAATGGTGGTGGTAGTGTAACTAACTCAACGATGCTCACACGTTATATCAGTGATCATGATTACAGGGTTGGCGACACATTATATGCTATTGCTAAACACAAGCGGTATAGTCGTTATATACAAAATGATTTCTTTAATCGTTTGTTCATGACATTCTTTACTCATAAGGATAAAGATGGTTTTCATCATTTTGGTTATTTCGAAAAACATTATTTCAAACCAAAGAAGAAGCATCACTACGATGGTAAAGTATATGTGCTAACAGGTGGTAATTCTTTTTCTGCAACCACTCTGTTTACGTCTGCTGTTATCAAGCAGGAAAATGTAATTGTAGTAGGCGAAGAAACCGGTGGTGGCTCTTATGGGAATACGGCATGGTTGATTCCTGATGTAACATTACCTGAAACAAAAGTTCGTTTTCGTTTACCACTATTCCGTTTGGTTATTGATAAAAATGCAGCAAAGACTGGCAAAGGTGTACAACCTGAAGTATTGTCCAAACCTACTATCGATGCTATCAAACGTGGCGCTGATTATAAGATTGATAAGGCGATGGAGTTGATTGACGCTGACAAGAAACAGTCGGCAGTCTCTCATCAATAGGCAAAGCATTATATCCTTGTTGATGTTCATTAACATTAGAGACCTCTCATAGAGTTGCCCACTGAGAACTGCTAACTGAACTAGTCATTAATCACGAACTGATCTGCGTCTTTCCAGAATGGGAATTTATCGCGGATAGATTGTAAGTGTTCTTTATCCAGGGTAATCGTGAAGGCGTCTTCCACATCTTTTTTCTGATACAATACTTCTCCCATTGGATCGACGACCATGCTTTCGCCGGTGTAATGAATATTATAACCATCATCGCCGATACGATTTACGCCTACTACATAACATTGATTTTCGATAGCTCTTGCCTGTAATAATGTTTTCCATGCATTGATTCTTCTTTCGGGCCAATTAGCTACATAAATGAGGACATCATATTCTAATTCATTCACGCCCGTTCCATCTGATGTCGGAGTTTGTTCCCCTCTCCCCTGGAGAGGGGTTAGGGGTGAGGTGTGTTGTCTCGCCCACACAGGAAATCTCAAATCATAACACACCAATAAATTTATTTTCCATCCTTTCACGGAAGCAATCAATCTTTTTGAGCCCGCTGTATATTGTCTGTCCTCTCCTGCATAGGCAAAAAGATGGCGCTTATCATACACGCCATGCTGACCATTCGGTAGCATCCATATCAGCCGATTGAAATATTCTCCTTTTTCTTCAATGATCACACTTCCCGTAAGAATGATCTTTTTTTCTGCCGACACCTCCTTCATCCATGCAATAGTTTCCCCATCCATGCTGTCTGCCTGGGTAGATGCGCTCATAGTAAACCCTGTACTGAACATCTCGGGCAGCACCACCACTTCGGTCCTTTCCTTTATAGCCATGATCTTTTCTTT
>JBDTPD010000028.1:0-15275 GCA_039932855.1 Chitinophagaceae bacterium
GCTATTTACTTTTTTATGTTTGAGCGGATCGCGGTATAAAAAATACCAGGCAACTCCCCAGAGAATACCAACCAAACCAGTAGAAATAAACAAACCGCGCCATCCGATATAATATTGAAGCGTGGCCATTACAGGAGTAAGAATTGCCAGTCCCACATATTGACCCGATGTATAAATGGCAATAGCTGAAGCGCGTTCCTGCTCGGGAAACCATGCCGTAACTACCCTGTTATTGATCGGGTACGCAGGAGATTCCAATGCACCTGTAGCAAGCCTGAGTCCAAACAAGGATACAAAACCAATAATAAAACCCTGCAACAACGTAACAATGGACCAGCTTACCAGGCTATATGTATAAAGAAGTCTTGCACTTATTTTGTCCGTTAATAAACCACCGGGAATTTGTAAAGCTGCATAGGCCCAACCAAAGGCGGAAAAGATCAATCCTAATTGGAAAGAAGAAAATTTATATTCCTTGCTCATCTCCGTAGCAGCAACGGCAAGATTGGTACGATCCATGTAATTAATCACTACACTGATAAAAAGAAACATCAGTATCCGGTAACGAACACGCGTAGCTCTCTTATCAGTTAATGGTTGCTGCATTATTTAGCGGGGATTGATTTCATTGCATTCAGGTATTACCATTCGGCTACGCTCCCATCGTCATGTCGCCAGAGCGGATTTTTCCAGTTGTGACCAATAGCAGCCATTTTGCGAACATGTGCTTCATTAATAGTAATACCCAAACCTGCGCCTGATGGTATTTTGACAAATCCTTTATCGTATTCAAACACATTTTTGTCCGTGATATAATCCAATAGATCACTTTCCTTATTATAATGTATACCCAGACTTTGTTCCTGGATGAAAGCATTGTGGCAGGTAGCATCTATCTGCAGACAAGCGGCCAATGCAATCGGGCCAAGCGGACAATGTGGAGCTGCGGCTACATCATAGGCTTCTGCCATCGACAATATTTTTTTACACTCTGTGATACCTCCGGCATGTGATACATCCGGCTGAATGATATCAACATAGCCTGCTGCCAATAAATTTTTAAAATCCCATCGCGAATACATTCTTTCCCCGGTAGCAATAGGAATAGATGTATGATTGACTATTTCGCGCAGCGCCTCGTTATTTTCAGGCAGAACAGGTTCTTCAATAAACATCGGGCGAAACACTTCCAGTTCCTTCGCTAATATTTTTGCCATCGGTTTATGTACGCGTCCATGAAAATCAATACCGATACCCATATCATTTCCAACAGCTTCTCTTACTGCTGCGGCACGTTTTACTGCTGCATCTACCTTTGCAAATGAATCTATGTATTGCAACTCTTCTGTCGCATTCATTTTAATAGCGGTAAATCCTTTATCAGCCATTTCTTTGGCAGCTTTTCCAACGTCTGCCGGCCTGTCCCCGCCAATCCATGAATACACACGGATCGAATCTCTCACCTTTCCTCCCATCAATTGGTGAACAGGTGCATTAAAATATTTTCCTTTAATATCCCATAATGCCTGATCAATACCTGCAATGGCACTCATGAGGATCGGACCGCCGCGATAGAAGCCACCACGATACATCATGTTCCAGTGATCCTCGATATTCAATGGATCTTTACCAATTAATCCTTCCATCAATTCCTGCACGGCTGCTTTTACGGTTGCCGCTTTGCCTTCGATAACCGGCTCACCCCAACCAGTGATTCCTTCACTGGTTTCGATTTTCAGAAACAACCACCTCGGTGGTACAATGAAAAGTTCAAAAGCGGTGATCTTCATATTTTTTTTATTTAAGAAACAGCTTCTGTAAAAGCTTTTGCCCGATTGGTTAATTCAGCAAGATATTTATCATCGATTGTATCTTGTGTGTTTACTAAAGCACTTCCGATACCAAAGGCAACAGCGCCGGCTTTCTGAAAATCTTTTATATTATTTAAGGTAATGCCACCTGTAGGCATCATGGGAATATGTGATAACGGGCCCTGTAAATCTTTAAAGTAATCAACCCGTGAACCGGCAGGAAATATCTTAATGATATCTGCGCCTGCCCGATGAGCAGTGACTATTTCTGTAGCCGTGTATGCACCGGGAATACTGATAATGTTTTCTTCTTTTGTTATACTGATCGTAGCTATATCCACAGAAGGTGAGATAATGAACCTGGCGCCAGCCTGTATTGCTTCCTTTGCCTGTTGCGCAGTCAGTACGGTACCAGCTCCTATCAACATATCATTGCCCCATTTCTTATTCAGTTCTTTAATCAGCAATAATGCATTGGTTGAATTGAGGGTTACTTCTACCAGCCTCACCCCTCCTTTATAAATAGCTGAAACGATTTTATCTACATCGGCAGGATTTGCTCCGCGAATGATGGCAACAATTTTATGATTGGTTATTTCAGACAGCACAGGCATGAAAATCTATTGGTTTAAAGATAAGCATTCCATTAGTTTTTAATCGACAGACGCCAGTTACCTGGTATTCCTTCCTTTCTGCATTTGTATCCGCGAGGCAAAGGAGCAAAAATATCCTCACAATTTATACATCAAATTTCTGCGCAACGTATTAGGCAACTTTAATACACTAAGTTTTATTTTTTTCTTAATTGCTCACTTTAAGTTTAAAATGGGTTCATTTTTGTGCATTCGTTACTTAATCAACCACTCTGCGAGTTCTAACATTAGCCATGGCACCCAATTTGTGCCGCTATATTATCTGTGTTACTTTCTCCAAACCACCGGCTGATTAATCTCAGGTATATTTCAGCTTAACGCTGATCATTTATTATTTATAATAAAAAAATATGGGAAAGCAGGTTAGCAACTTTATCATTCAACGACTACATGAATGGGGTATCAAAAGAATTTTTGGATTTCCGGGTGATGGTATCAACGGTATCACGGTGGTATGCCAGGATATTTCGGGTATGAAAAGGGAGAACACTATGAAGTCACTATGAAGTGTCAGTTAAAGCCGGAGAGAGAGTATTGCTCCCTTCCGTTAGAAAAGCAGGTACCGAAACAATCATTGTAGCCGATGGATTCAATTGCAGGGAACAGATAGAACAACAAATCAGGAGGAAAGCCATGCACCTTGCAGAAGTACTGCAGCTTGCATTAAAAGAAGAGAAAGAAAAATCAACCCAAACAATAAAATCGCCTGCTGATAAAAAAGCGGGTGATAAAAAAATACTTGCAGTAACTGGTAATAAAGAATAATAAATATGATGAACGAAGAAAGATCAAATGCACCCGGTGCGCCTGGTATAGCAGCCAAATGGACGTCCAGTTCCAAATCCGGAATCGGTAAGGCGCTCAATACTGCTTCGGAAGTTTCATTTACATTAAGTCATGGTATTCTTAATGAAGTATATTTCCCAAGGGAAGACATTGCTTGTATAAGAGATATGGAACTGCTTGTTACCAATGGAACCGATTTTTTTTCGGAAGAAAAAAGAGATACCACACACCTGATCAAAATGATTCACAATGGTGTTCCTGCCTATAAGATCATTAATACCTGCCTGCAGAAAAAGTACCAGGTCACCAAAGAAATAGTGGCCGATCCTTTTCGCAATACTATTTTACAAAAGATCAGTTTTAAATCAGATCGCAAAGAGTCCTATCACTTATATGCACTACTCTCGCCACATCTTAATAACCAGGGCAATCATAATTCCGGATGGGTGGGTGAATACAAAGGTATCCCCATGTTATTCGCAGAAGGAAACGGATTATCACTTGCAATGGCTTGTTCTTCGAAATGGTTGAAAAGATCCGTAGGGTATGTATCTGCATCCGATGGATGGACGGACCTGCAACAGCACAAGAAAATGAAATGGGAATACAGCAATGCAGATAATGGAAATATTGCTCTCACTGGTGAAATTGATATTTCAGTAACAGGAGACTTTGTACTCGCGCTCGCATTCGGTAGAAATCCTGCTGAAGCCGCTAATCATGCATGGAGTAGTTTGCTCGATGGGTTTGATGAGGCTAAAAAAAATTATGTGGATGGCTGGAAAAATTGGTTGCAGCTCTTACATAATGTAAAAGGTAAGAATTATAAAATAAGCGCTGCAGTTCTTCGTATACATGAAGCAAAAACATTTCCCGGCGGCATTTTAGCAAGTTTATCAATCCCCTGGGGCGAATCGAAAGGTGATCAGGACAGAGGTGGTTATCACCTGGTTTGGCCAAGGGACCTGGTGGAAAGTGCAGATTGCTTCTTTGCATTGAAAACAAAAGGTGACGCATTGCGCATTGTCAACTACCTCATGTCTGTACAAAAAACGGATGGTAGCTGGTCGCAGAATATGTGGCTCGAAGGAACGGCCTATTGGAAAGGATCACAAATGGATCAAACCGCCTTGCCTATTCTGCTGATCGATAAATGTAACCGGCACAGCGCATTGGAACCAAACAGGATGAAAAGATATTGGCCCATCATTAAAAAAGCCATTGCCTATATATTATTGAATGGACCTTATACCATGCAGGACAGATGGGAAGAAGAAAACGGATTATCGCCATTTACAATCGCAGCAGAAATTGCCGGCCTGCTTGCCGGCGCTGACCTGGCGGATATAAATAATGAAAAGGAACTGGCGGCCTATTGCCGGGAAACAGCCGACTACTGGAATGATCATATAGAAGAATGGACCTACGTCACCAACACTTCGCTGGCAAAAAAGACTGATGTCGATGGATATTATATACGCATCAATCCCTATCACAATATAGCTGCATCGGCATTGGGCAACAGATGTATCGATCTTAAAAATCATTTCAACGGAAATGGGACCACGCAGATCAATGAATTGATCAGTGTAGATGCGCTGGCACTCGTTCGCTTTGGATTACGTGCTGCAAACGATGAAAAAATACTGAATACCATAAAAGTCATCGATACAATACTTAAAGTACAAACGCCAAACGGACCTTGCTGGTATCGTTATAATAATGACGGCTATGGTGAGGATGAACAGGGCAATCCTTATACAGGCGCTGGCAAAGGACGATTATGGCCATTACTCACCGGTGAAAGGGCTCATTACGAAATTGCAGCTGGTAATATAAAAGGCGCTAAAAATCTTTTATCTACCATGGATGCTTTTGCCAATAATGGATTATTATCCGAACAGATATGGGATACCAACGATATTCCGGACAAAGAATTATTCTTTGGCAACCATTCAGGTTCGGCTATGCCACTTACCTGGGCACATGCAGAGTACATAAAATTATGCGCCTCTATCCGGGATAAAGAAATTTTTGATATGCCTTCGCAAACAAGAGAACGTTATCTCAAAAAGAAAAAAAAATCCCCTCATACCATCTGGCGCTTTAATAATCAATGCAGCGCCATTCATCCGGCAAAGACACTCCGTATCGAGCTGAAAAATGAAGCATTAGTCTGCTGGACGGATGATAATTGGCAAACTATAAAGCAAGTAACTACCAACGATACAGGGATCGGAATTTTTGTAGCGGACCTGCCTGTAGAAAAAGAACAAGTTGGTCAGATAGAATTCACTTTTTTCTGGAAGGAGGCAAATAAGTGGGAAGATAAAAATTTTTCAGTCAAAAGAATAGACAATCAAATACATAGAACGGTGGCAGTTTGACAAACGGGTATGTTTAAAAACATCTTTCCATCAATTAATTATAAATAACGGACATATGGATTTATCGTTAAAGAACCAGGTAGCTATTATAACAGGAGCAGGTTCGGGGATCGGGGCGGGTGTAGCAAAGGCTATGGCAAAAGAAGGCGCTGCAGTTGTTGTTAATTATCCAAATGATAATGGAAAAGAAATGGCGCAGAAAGTACTCGAAGAAATCATTCACGATGATGGTAAAGGTATTTTGTGTAAAGCAGACGTAAGCAAAGAAGCAGAGGTGAGGTCGATGTTTGCCGATGTGATCAAACAACTGGGAACTGTTGACATCCTGGTAAATAATGCAGGCATACAAAAAGATTCACCATTCGAAGAGATGAAGCTCGAAGACTGGAACATGGTATTGAGTGTAAATCTTACGGGTCAGTTTCTTTGTGCACGTGAAGCGGTCAGGGAGTTTTTACGTCGCGGTATTGTTGCCGAACGATCATGTGCGGCGGGAAAAATTATTTGTATGAGTTCCGTTCACCAGGTTATTCCATGGGCGGGTCATGCTAATTATGCGGCTTCCAAAGGCGGTGTCATGCTAATGATGGAAACTATTTCACAAGAGTTCGCCGGTAAAAAAATCCGTATCAACAGCATTGCGCCTGGCGCTATCAAAACCAATATTAATCACAATGCCTGGGATACACCAGCGGCAGAAAAAAAATTATTGAAGCTGATCCCCTATGGCCGCGTTGGCGATACCAGCGATATAGGTAAAGCAGCGGTCTGGCTGGCATCCGATCAGAGCGATTATATCAATGGTACCACATTATTTATTGATGGAGGTATGAGCTTGTTTCCCGGATTTATATCCAATGGATAAATAAACAATTTCTTAATTAAAAAAAATATAATGACAATTCAAATTAACTCTGACAACAACATCAAAGGCTCGGAAGGAATGATAAGCACTTTTGAATCGGTAATATCAACAGCATTGGATAGGTATAGTGGTCAGTTGACAAGAATAGAGGCACATTTCTCAGACGAGAACAGCCATAAAAGCGGGCAGCTTGATAAAAAATGTTTGCTGGAGGCCCGACTGGAAGGGATGCAGCCGCTTGCGGTAACCAATCACGGCAATACGCTCGACCAGGCGCTTAGAGGAGCTATTGATAAAATAAAAACCTCGATCGATACAGCTATCGGTCGCTTAAGAAATCATTAATAGCCTAGCATATTTACCAGTTTTTTTTCGCTAAACACTTTAACCGACCACGCGTGATTCAGAAAGTACTTAAATGGATAAAAGTTGCCTGCAACAGGGCCGTAAAAAATATTGCTTTTTTACCGGCGTTGATTGCGTTAACTTTTTTTGTGTTGTCCTATTTTATGATCGAACTTGATTTTTCCGAAAAAGGCAAGAGTATCAAATTACATCTTCAATGGCTGAGACTGAAAGATGCCAGTACAGCAAGAAGCATTATTACAGTAATTGTCGGCGGTATTATTTCACTTACTGTGTTTAGTTTTAGCATGGTGATGATTTTACTGAACCAGGCAGCATCCCAAATGAGCAACAGGGTGCTTGATAAGCTGATCGGCAACCGCTTTCAGCAGTTTGTACTTGGTTTTTATATTGGTACCATTGTATATGCACTGTTTCTATTAAGCGCGATCCGCGATATAAACTCAGGCATCTATGTTCCTGCTATCAGTACTTACCTGTTGATATTGCTAACCGTTATCGATATTTTCCTGTTTATCTATTTTCTCCATTATATCACACAATCTGTAAAATACGAGACGATTATTAAAAAGATATCGGATAGCACGAGAGCGTTATTAAAGAAAAGCTGTACAAAACAGTGCATTGAACCAGATATGATACCGATTGGCCGTGATGAAAAAATAAATGCCCACAAGTCTGGTTTGTACCAGGGATTTGACAAAGATCGGTTGCTTCGTTTTTGCCAGGCAGAAGATATAGTGGTCTCCTTTATTTATCCGGTTGGCACATTTGTTCTGAAAGATAATCCGCTCTTCGTAGTAACTGCCACCAAAGATATATCCGCAGATTTTGAAAAAAAATTACGTACAGTAATTAATATATACCGCGGCCATTCACCGGATACCAGTTATTATTATGGATTCAGGCAACTGACCGAAATAGCCATGAGGGCATTAAGTCCTGGCATAAATGATCCCGGAACAGCGATCATTAGTCTGCGATCGATTTGTGATCTGCTGACTCACAGGTTGCACTATTACCCGGAAACAAGCATCAGTGATAAAAACGGAAATTTAAGGGTCGTCAGCAATGAAAAAAAATTTGCAGACCTATTTTCTGACACAATGTTACCTATCTGGCAGTACGGGAAAAAAGACAGGATGATACAGCAGGAGATGAGTCATCTGTTGACACAGTTGAAAATGCAGAGTGATCAGCCAATCATTAATAAACTGTTGACGTCGGTAAACATGGCCTCAAAAGAAATCAATTAAATTATTTGTAAACAACTAAAATATGAACGAATCAAAAAAGCAAACTACAGATAACCAGGCAGCGGCTGACAGGAGATTACTGGTGACTATTGGCATAGCAGTAATTCTTTTAGGAGCGTTATGGATATGGAAGTCTGTTGCCCTTAGCAATAACAGAAGATACTTAAAAGAGCAGGCAACTGCTCAGATGCTTGAATCGAATATCCGGCAATTGAAAATGTTGGCCATACCATATGTCTGGGCTGCCAGGAAAGAAATAATGCAGGGTAATATCAACCAGCTTAATCTGTATGCCGGTGATATTATAAAACAACCGGGACTCCAGCGCGTGGTTATTGCGGACGATAAAGGAACGGTCATTTCTTCTACAAATAAAAAAGATGAGGGTCAATCATTATCAGCCATCTATAATGAAGATTACCAGGAAAGCGATAGTACAATCGTTACACATCGCGGTGATAGCATACTTACCATGACCAGCCCGCTGATGGGATTCAACAGTAAATTAGGAACGCTGTTGATAAAATACAAGCCACCGGTTCCTGATTTAAATGATTAGCGGCCACGTAAAGACACAGTAGGATCATTTCTATCAGTATGCGGGAGTATTGAATGCAAAAAAACCTGTTACATGGTTACAACCGTTTCATATTGTTTACCTCTTTTCTTTTTACAGGCTATTGATAACCCTGCGTCACAACAGGCAGAAAAAATAAACGGCCTGTTTCATTCATTCAATATTGCCGCTGCCGTCGTTCTGTTGGTTGTGTGTTCATTGGTCACGTGGATCAGTATCCGGTACCGGCAAAAGAAAAATGATACCACTGAAGTGGCGCAGGTCACCGGAAATAATACGCTCGAATTTTTTATGATCGGCGTTCCTGCGTTGCTGCTTATTTATTTTTTTTTCAGAACAATAACCGCTGAAAAGCGGTAGCGCCGCAGATTGATCCATCAACGTCGCCCGATGTCATCATTACCGGGCACCAGTGGTGGTGGCAGGTCGAGTACCCGGCTTCAAAAGTAGTGACGGCTAATGAAGTGCATCTGCCGGTGGGGCGGCATTTGGTAATGGAACTGAGATCAGCAGATGTCATACATGACTGGTGGGTGCCTGCACTTGGAAATAAAATGGATATTATACCAGGCACCAGTAATTATATTTCACTGGATATAAATAAAGCGGTCGAATATAATGGAGCCTGTAGTGAATTTTGTGGAGTGGAACATGCATGGATGCGTATTAAAGTAATTGCGCAGAATGAAAACGATTTTGACAACTGGCTGCAGGAAAACTCGACAGCAGCAAAATTACCAACGGATAGTCTGGATAGATACATGACTTTTTCGAGTAACCTGGTTAAAATAAGGATCACCTGATATGTTTTCGCATAAAGCCATGACTGATGTTGTTATTACAAAAAATGGACTGACCCATCGGGGTAATCAGTCGTAGAACGGAGAAAACTTGATATCATTGAGATCTACATCCCATCCATGTAGCTCGACAAGGATTTCCTTTTCCTGATACTTCTTATGACTGATTACAATAACGTAAAGCCCGTCCCTGGCAATGAAATTAAATTTACCCCTGGAATTTGTAGTGGTAGATATCAAAGGCGTTGACCTGTTATCTATGGTATAAAGTTCAACGATTGCAAAACATATCGGAATGCCTGCAACCTCATCTTTTAGAATACCAGTGATCATACGGGTAGGATGATCAACATGTGTATATTTCAGTGTATGACCTTTATAGGCCGGTAAATACATTTGGCCATCAGGACGGGCCGGGTTGCAGCTTACTATCGCAAGCGACATTACGAAAAAGAGAGTTGGCAAACTTAGTCTCATATATTTCAGTTTTATTAGCGAATGGACAAATGATTCCCTGTACCGGTTTCCCGGTAATTTTTTTGTCATAAAAGGAATGATCCTTTTGACAGAACCCTTTATTTAATAATTGGACTACTAAGACTTATTCTTGTTGCACTTACCAGGATCAGGTTGAATTTTTATAACACTAGTAAGGTAGGAAATATTTCGTACGAAACAATCATTACTTCCCTTTTTTTTAGAACTTAACATTTTGAACACTTGTTCGAACATTGTACGAAGAAGTACCGAATAAATATTATTTCAATTTGCCGGCGGCCAGATCCCACATTATTTTCGGAATTTTCCAATTTATCTTTTCTATTGCATCATTTTTGTGGGTACAAAAACCTGTTCATTCATAAAATTATTTATTATGAAAAAAGATGATAGTAAACACAGTAATGAATCTTCGTCGGATAGAAGAGCGTTTGTAAAGAAAGGACTGATCGTAACATTGACCGGTATAGCAGGTATCAGTTTAGTTACTGGCTGTAAGGACAATGAAGAAAAAGAAGAAGGAGAAGGCCAGGAAGTCTCTCCGCCTGAAGATCTCATGCAGGAACATGGATTACTTAAACGTGTGCTGCTTATTTACGATGCATGCCGCGTGCACCTGATCAATAAAGAATCATTTCCGATTGAAGCCATAACAAAAGGAGCAACTATCATCAGGACTTTTGTAGAAGACTATCATGAGAAGCAGGAAGAAGATTATCTCTTTCCACGTTTTCGGAAAGCAAACCAGCTAACAGACCTGGTTGATGTATTGTATCAGCAACACCAGGCGGGAAGAAAAGTGACGGACGAAATAATTCAACTTAGTAATCAAACTAACAGGAGTGATACCCAACATCAGCGACTAATTCAATTGTTGCTCGCATTTAATTCTATGTATAATCCTCATGAAGCAAGAGAGGACACGGTTTTGTTTCCGGCATTCAGAAAGCTTGTTTCCAAAAATGAATATGACAGCCTGGGAGAAGAGTTCGAAAACAATGAACATAAGTTATTCGGAAAAGATGGCTTTGAAACAATGGTAAATAAGGTAACCGATATTGAAAAAACATTAGGAATTTATGACCTGGCGCAGTTCACGCCGCAAGTGTAAAAAGATTGTACTACAGTTGTGTTTTTGCTATGGATCAGAAGATGCAATTGATGTTAAGATCGATAAGACAGACCCGTTAATTCCATACATATTGGCTCCATCATGTATCTATGACTGGTTTTATCATTCTTTCAGATGACCGGCAAGTACAACAAACCATATTCAGCAACGAGATAAAAATCACCGTTAATTTTTCAACAAGTGACAGGCGGGTTGGTCAGCAGGTAATTCCGGCACGGTCAGCTATTATAATAAACGGTTCTAAACAATTATTATACAGTGTAAAAACAGTCGCAGAGTAAATATTTGCTTCTGCGTGTACCCTATGTAATGATTACATAAATATTTTACGCAAAAAGTCTGTCAGTATCCGCTGATTTAATCTTCAGGAACTCTGCAGATTTCGATATGACTCTAAAATTTCTCCGGATAACTTTAGATTTAAAAAACTGCACAGCCAATTAGAACACATTCTAATCTTATTTTAATACCACATTGCTTGAGTGGCCCTGCTTTTGTTGTCAGTACTCAGAGGACATCAGAAGATTATTAATATTAAAAACGGATTTATGAAAGGATATCATGAATATAAAGCGTGTATTGACGCGTGCCTTAATTGCGCAGCGATCTGCAATCATTGCGCATCATCCTGCACACAGGAAAAAGAAATAAAAATGATGGCTCATTGTATTCAGGCGGATATGGAGTGTGCTACAGTCTGTTATGCTGCCGCTCAATTAATGTCGCTTGGTAGTGCCCGGGCAACCGACATCTGTCGCATTTGTGCAGAGGTCTGCGATAAATGCGCCGCTGAATGCAGCAAACATCATACAGAGCATTGTCAGGAATGTGCGAAAGCATGTGCGGATTGCGCTACGGCCTGTAGAAAAATGGCCGCATAATGTGATAATACACGGTCACATTGGCTTATCATCTTCCTGACTGCGTAGGGTTTGTTAATAAATATCGGGACATCAATTATTGTCCCCGACGATTCTTAGCAGAAAAACGTTAATGTTGCAAGCTAACCGGAGTAACGAGTCGCTATCAACAGGTTTTTTCATAGTCCCGGACCGACAGGAGAACAATGATGAAATAATAAAAAGGAAGATGAGCTTGTTTATTATTTTAATAAAATTCATATACAATAATTATTTTACCAGGACCACAGCATCAGCGCCTGTATCAGCTGATGAGATGATCCTGTATATTTATTAAATAATATTTACAGCAGCAGCTATTGCTTTTTAGAAAGCTTCCCGGCCAGTTTGCCTATAGAAAGACCTTGCACGAGTATACTGAACACAACTACTATGTAAGTGATAGAGACAATTACATCTCTTATCTGTCCGCGTGGGATCGACAATGCAAGCGCAATAGAAATGCCACCGCGTAATCCACCCCAGGTTAAAAGGGGAAGCATATTCCGTTCAAAGGATCTGCGAAATGATAACAGCAGTGTCGGAAGAAATACGGAAATGAATCGCCCCGTCAGTACGATTACAATCGCTATTAAACCAATCCAGATGGTACGCTGATCGAATTTAAGTACGATCATTTCAAGCCCGATCAATAAAAACAATAATGCATTCAGTATTTCATCGATCAGCTCCCAGAATTTGATCAGGTAATCTTTAGTGAGATCGGACATTGCTTTTTCTTTTCCCTGATTGCCGATAATAATACCCGCAACCACCATAGCCAGTGGTCCGGAAATATGTAAATGACTCGCCAGTAAGTAGCCGCCCATCACCAATGCAATAGTAATGAGCACTTCAACCTGGTAATGATCGATAGAACGCAATAAATAAAATCCTACATATCCTAATAGCAGACCCCAGATAACGCCACCACCGGCCTCTTGCAGAAACAGCGCAATGATCTGTACCCCACTCAGGTTTTCAGTTCCCACCATAGCAATATCCAGTATACTTACAAATACAACAACCCCTACTCCGTCATTGAATAACGATTCACCGGCAATTTTTATCTCGGTAGCAGCTGGAATTTTGGCTTCTTTCAATATTCCCAATACGGCAATAGGATCGGTGGGTGAAATAAGAGCGCCAAATAAAAGACAATAAATAAAAGGCATCGGGAAATGAAAAGCGTGAAATATATAGTACATCGCTGTGCCGATAAAAATGGTAGACAACAGCACCCCTACCGTTGCAAAAGTGAATATTGGTGTGATTTCTTTTTTCAATGCCCGCACATCAATATGGATGGCTCCTGCAAATAATAGAAAACTCAACATCATTCTCATCAGTAATGTCTCGAAATTAAGTGACCTGATAATAGATACAGGTTGCTCTATTATCTGGGGATCAAATTTTCCAATGCCTATAATAACAAGAGAGCAGACCAATGAGATCAGCATGATACCGATAGTCGATGGCAGTTTAATAAACCGGAAATTGATATAACTGAAGGCAGCAGTAAGAACGATCAGTAAAGTGAGTACACTGTAAATACTAACAGACATGAATATTAATTTGAAATAAGAAGTATATGCTTGTAAACGGACTATAGTCCATCCGCACAATCACACACAATTTATGCTTTTAGCTATTGGTATTAACTTCAGTTATCTGACAATTTTTTAATTGAAGATCTTGCCCTTTGTTATTGATCGCTCTGTATTACTTTTCATATTATTTAATAACAGTTTTTGAGTAGGATATGCAAATTCGATTTCTGCCTTGTCAAATGCCTGAAAAATAGCGAGGTTTATCGCCTGCTGCCTGTCCATATACAGATTGTAATCAGCGCTGAGTATGTAGTATACCACTTCGAATGTGAGACTGAAATCACCAAATCCGGTAAAATGAGTTCGATCAAACTGGGTATCCGGTTGCACTTCCACAATTTTTTTGATAGTAGCTGGAATACTTTTTAATTTATCAGGAGAGGTTTCATAGACTACCCCAATGGAATAAACCACTCTTCTTTTTTCCATCCGCTTATAATTCTGCACCCTTGAATTGGTAAGGTCGGTATTGGATACTATCAGTTGCTCACCACTTAATGCGCGCAATCTTGTCGTTTTTATTCCAATATATTCTACCGTTCCCATTTTATCACCAATAATGATGAAATCACCTGTTTCAAATGGTTTATCAAAAAAAATCACGAGATAGCTGAACAGATCGGCCAGAATTGCCTGGGCTGCTAAAGCAATGGCAATACCACCAATCCCTAACCCGGTAATGATAGTAGTAATATTGTAACCGAGATTATCTACAAGAAAAATGGCACCGATGATCCAGATAATGATGTTAACAATCAGCAATATTCCCTTTGCCTGGTTTTGCTGCGCCGGCGCTTTTGCATTTTTGCTGGTAAAACGTTGAAAAAAATAAGCAAGGGTAGCCGAGATCGAACGAATGACAAAGAAAACGGTTGTTACCAGGATTGCTACATGAAGTATTTTAAATATCCTGGAATCGATGGCCAGGTAGTTCAATCCTGCATAGACAGTCAGAATATATACGTAAGGCATAACACTTCGCTGCAACAATGACACGATAAAATCGTCAATGGTGGAAGCGGTTCTTGAAGCGGCCTTATGCATCCTGACTACAACGATTTTCTGAACCAATTTTGCCATCAACAGGCAACCTGCGATAATTCCCGCAGCGATCAGCCAGTCTTTAATTGTATTGCCCCAAATAACTTTATAAAAAAATTCGTTCATAGGATTTCTTTTTTCAGAGGATTACAAAAATAAACCTGATGGCCAAGCATTCCCGGCTATCAATAGATTTTAATGCGTTTCTAATTACTTTTTAATTATTCGGCACAGAGGGTGTCAATAATTGCAGGTCATATACATCGGGCCGGCGGTCCTTCAGATTACGTACACTACCATAAGAATGTAATTCATCCAGCAATGAAAGATCCACGTCTGAAATAAGAATCATTTCTGTATTTGGAGTCGCTTCACTTTTAATAGCGTTCGCAGGAAAAGCAAAATCACTTGGAGTGAAGACGGCGGCCTGAGAATATTGGATATCCATATTTTCGACACCGGGTAAATTGCCAACACTGCCACTGATGGCTACAAAACATTCGTTTTCGATGGCACGCGCCTGCGCGCAATAACGCACCCGCATATAAGCATTTTGAGTATCGGTAAGAAAAGGAACAAACAATATTTGCATTC
>JBDTPD010000029.1:0-15241 GCA_039932855.1 Chitinophagaceae bacterium
GGCCATTAAGTTATTGCGGTAAGCGCCTCTTTCCCGCTCTCGCTCCCTCTCTTCTGCTCCATCTTCCTATTTATTAATAACATCAGTGCGGAAACGGCCTGTTTATTGTCGCGTTACCACCTGTTTGAAGCAACGGCTGGGTACTATTTTTGATAAAACTATCAATACCTTTTACCTCAAAATTTACCGGTATGAATAAATTAAATGTATTCAACTTTATTACCCTCAATGGCTTTTACAAAGGACCGAATGAAGATATCAGCTGGCACAAAGAGATGGTAGGTGAAGAAGAAAATGAACATGCAGAAAAAAACAGTAACAATCCTACTCCCGGTATTTTACTGTTTGGCAGAGTCACTTACCAAATGATGATGGCTTACTGGCCCACACCGATGGCACAGAAAAATAATCCGGTAATTGCAAATGGAATGAACAAAGCAGAGAAAATTGTTTTTTCCAAAACACTGAAAAAAGCTGACTGGAACAATACCCGCATTGTGAACAATAACATGATAGAAGAAGTCAAAAAACTAAAAGAGACGTCCGGAAAAGATATGACCATACTGGGTAGCGGAAGTATTGTAACGCAGTTAGCTGATGCAGGATTGATCGATGGCTACCAGTTTATGATGGACCCTGTGGTACTGGGAAAAGGAACTCCTGTATTCAACGGCATCCATGAAGCATTGCACCTGAAACTGGTAAATACGAAAGTGCACAAGAGCGGAGTGATCGTGCTTAACTATGAATCAGTAAAAAAATAAGAACCCGCTTTATTTAATCAGATTATTTTTTGTGCTGCAGAAAATACACAATTGATTGAGCGGCTTTGGCAGAAGCATGACCACCCTGGCTGAGTAATTCTTTCAGGGCCGCATAATCTTTTTTCAATTCATTCTTTCTCTCTTCATTAAACAACAACTGATCAAGTTCCGTTTTCAGATTAGCTGGCGTCAGCTGATCCTGGATCAATTCTTTTACTACCAGTTTATCCATAATAAGATTAACGAGCGAGATATATTTTACCTTGACCACTCTTTTTGCGATCTGGTAAGACACAGCTGATCCTTTGTAACACACTACCTCTGGCACCGCAAACAATGCCGTCTCCAACGTGGCTGTACCCGAAGTGACCAATGCAGCTTTTGCCTTCATCAACAGGTTGTACGTTTGATTGGATACATGCGATACATTTTCATAAGGCTTTAACAGATCCTCATAAAAAGCATCTTCTATAGCAGGTGCCTTTGCGATAATAAATTGATAATCGGGAAATGATTTACTAACCTCTAACATGATGGGCAGTTTTTTCATGATCTCTTGTTTCCTGCTACCAGGTAGTAATGCAACAATGGGACGGCTGCCCACTGCCAACTGTCCACTGCCGACTGACGACTGCCCACTGCCAGCTGCCAACTGTTTCTCCACTACTTCCACCAATGGGTGCCCAACATATTCAACTTCCCAGTTCCATTTGTTTTTAAAATAATCCTTTTCGAAAGGAAGAATGACGAGCATTTTATCGATGCATTCTCTCATCATCTTTACCCTGTTCTCTTTCCAGGCCCATACCTGCGGACTGATATAATAGATAACGGTAATGCCCTGTTGCTTTGCCCATTTGGCAATACGCAGGTTGAATCCGGGATAATCGATGAGTATTAAGGTATCGGGTTTGTGTGCAAGAATATCTTCTTTACAAAAACGAAGATTGCGAAAGATGGTGCGAAGATTCATGATCACTTCGGTAAAACCCATGAAGGCAAGATCGCGGTAGTGCTTAACGAGTTCTCCACCCGCGGCCTGCATTTTATCGCCACCCCAGCAACGGATTGATGCTGCAGAATCTGCTAATCTCAATTCTTTGATGAGATTGCTACCATGCAGATCACCGGATGCCTCGCCTGCGATAATGTAATATTTCATGTCTGAAGTTCACCCCCAGCTCCTAAAGGGGAGCTTTGAAGATTAAAATATTTTGATCATTTTTATGACCCTGAAGTTATTCTACATTCACGATATGCATAACAGTAGTAAGGTTCAGAGCCCCCCTTTAGGGGATGGGGGCTCAGTTCAATATTTTCAGGACCAGAATACCAATACCATAAATAAGCGTGACCAGAAAGATACCCTTTGCCGTTTTATCGCGGCCGGTATTTACATATAATGTAAAGAATACTACATTGGCCAACAGCGACAGGGAACCAATGGAGGTGATGAGCCGGTTGTTGTTAAAAAACTCATCCAGGAAATCTTTGAAAGAAGACGAGGAGTATTTAATAAAATAAATAACGACGAGTCCCAGCAAGGGACCTATGAGGCCGAGTATAATTCCCAGCTTGAGGTTATCTCTTTTTAAGATCATTTTTCCAGAGTTTTTCTAGTTTGGTCTTTTGAACGTAATTAGTCAAATCAAATTGTACAGGCACCACACTTACATAGCCATTGGCCAGCGCCCATACGTCTGTATCTTTTCCTTTATCGAAGTTGACAAACTCGCCGGTGAGCCAGTAATACATTTTGCCATGGGGGTCCTGTCTTTCTACAAAATCCTCTTCGTATTTGGCATAGGCCTGGCGGCAGATCATCAAACCTTTTAAATGGTCGGGAGGAAGCGCAGGAAAATTCACATTCAATACCGTATGCTTATCCATTTTCGCTGACAACATCTTTTCTACTATCATACGGGCATATTTGCGGGCACCGGAGAAGTCTGCTTCAATACTATAATCCAGTAACGAGAAGCCAGCGGAAGGAATGCTTTCGATAGCTGCCTCTACTGCGGCAGACATGGTACCTGAGTAAATAACGTTGATACTATGATTGGCCCCGTGATTGATACCACTAAGGCAAAGATCTGGTTTGCGGTGAAGCACCTTATCTACAGCCAGCTTTACACAATCAACAGGCGTGCCTGTACAGGAGTAAGCCTCTATATCGCCAAACACATTTACTTTATGTAAGCGCAATGGCTGACCGATGGTGATGGCGTGTCCCATACCTGATTGTGGTTTATCGGGCGCCACTACTACTACTTTACCTAAATCTTTCACTGCTTCTACCAGGTTCATGATACCGGGCGCCATTACGCCATCATCGTTGGTGACGAGGATCACTGGTTTTTGTTTGCCGGAGACATGAGCGGCTGGTTTCTTCTTAACTGAGCTTTTCTTTTTTGTTGCCATAGAATGCGCAAAAGTGCCAATATTTTTTGAGGGGATCAAATAGGATTAGAGAGGTGGTTATATGGGGCCGGTTTGCGTGATCCGGTTTTGAAAGGTTTAAGGTTGTTTGATAATGGATTAATTCGAGAGGAAAGATACGAAGAGAATCAGGTTTTGATGAAATACGTTTGCGATAATGTTACTGTAACAGTAAGAAGGTGGATAGCTCCGGTTGGAGCTTATGGTTAGACCCCATAGCTATCGGGTCTAACCATATCGTTCACGATAGTAGTCGGTTTATGACTGAGTCGAAGGCTACTGGTGACGGGTACTTTATATTAAGGTTGTATAAGAGATGTATTCGATGGTAAAGCGTTCCGAGCGCTTTACCATCGAATACATCTCTTATACAACCTTAATACAGCCATACCACACAAGACCATCAACTATTTTTCATTACTGTCATTTTATACAATGCCCAGGGTATTTTCAGCGTGTATCTTGCCATAAACCTTATTTATATGGCAAAAGTCGAAGACCACATTTTATTTACTGGTACCTATGGTGAGATTTGTTTCTACCAGGTAGCTGGCGCAACCTTTGCACGCAAAAAAAGTTCGTTGATAAGAACGCGTGTATTAAAGGCGAAAGAGTTTACCTATTCTCCGTAGTCTTCTTTCCTTTCCCCTGACTAATCATTAGCCCCCAACGGGGCTATCCAATTAACTTGAAAAGTACAGTAGCGGTAATAATATGCTATCAGATCAACTATAAATGCTACTAAATTCTTTTAACGCACTTACAAGATTGCTACCTGAAAAGGTGGACAGCGCCGTTGGCGCTGATGATTAGTTGGAACTAATTATAACTCCTATCACTTAATCCTTACTACAGCATTGTACATTTAAAAAACTTGAAGATTTATTTTGAAATGACAAACTAATTAGTAATTTTGACTAAATAAATTAGTTTACTATGGCTATTTCCAATCAAAATCTTAAGTATCTCCGCAAACTCCGCGGATGGACACAGGAAGAATTTGCCCAGAAACTACGGATCAAGCGTTCCCTGTTGGGTGCCTATGAAGAAGAAAGAGCGGAACCCCGCATTGATGTGCTCGAAGTAGTGTGTGACATCTTCAAACTGACCCTGGATGATATTTTAAGAAAGGATCTTAGCGATAATAAGAGTAATTATTTAGCAAAGCGTCGTGCTATCAAACTGGCTTCCGGTCGCAGCGATATTCCTTTTGTACCCGTAAAAGCCGCTGCTGGTTACCTGGCTGGTCTGGCTGATCCGGAATTTGTAGATGAGCTCAACACGTTTACCCTGCCTATGCTGGCCGGTGGCAATTATCGTGCTTTTGAGATCATCGGTGATTCTATGCTGCCAACTACAAGTGGTTCAGTAATAGTAGGAGAAAAGATAGAAAGCGTAGAAGACGTAAAGAACAACGCCGCTTGTATTGTTGTATCCCGCAATGAAGGTATCGTTTACAAAAGGGTACAAAAAGCAGGTCGCGGAAAAAATAAATTGACGCTGGTAAGTGATAACCCGGTGTATCATCCGTACACTATGAATACTGAAGATGTGCTGGAAATGTGGCAGGCACAAATGGTCATCTCTAAAGCCAACCAGACACAACGATGGGATATGGGACAACTCACTAACATTGTCAGTGACTTACAGGAACAAGTAATTTCACTTAGAAAAAAGATGAACTAGAGCTGCGTTTTTGCTACTAATTGGTTTTTAAATTTATTCACAGGCATCTTTCAGACCTTCGATACAGTCTTATATATTTGTAACCGGACGAGTTACTATGCTGTTGAGAAACTGTACTATCTGCTTATGCCTCTTGTTACTGGGTTCTTCTTCTACCTTTTCTCAGGTAAAAACAATGCAAGCCGTGAAAACGGATCAGCCTCCCGTAATAGACGGAAAGCTCGATGATGCTGCATGGAAACAAGTTCCCGCTGTTACAGATTTCATACAAAACTTCCCTTCCTACGGTCAGATCGCTTCTCAAAGAACTGTTGTCAGGATCATCTACGACAACGACGCTATATACGTAGGCGCTTACCTCTATGATGATCCTGCACTTATCCGCAAACAAATAACGTCCCGCGATGATGAAACACAAAAGGACCTTGACTACTTTTCTGTGTTCTTCGATACCTATCATGATCATCAGAATGGCTTTCAATTCCTCGTTACTTCTTCCAATGTGCAAACTGATGCACGGATCGCACCGAATCAAACACTGGGTTTTGGAGAATATGGAGATAAAACATGGGATGCCGTTTGGGACAGTAAGGTGACGATAGCAAACGATGGCTGGATCGTGGAAATGAAAATCCCTTACATCTCTTTACGTTTTGCCAAGAAGAATGTACAGGATTGGGGTGTGCAACTGTTGAGAATGGTTCGCCGCAATAATGAAACAAGTTTTTGGAACCCGGTTGATCCTCATGTCAATGGCTTTGTGAACCAGTTTGGCTTATTGCACAACCTGACTGATATACAACCGCCATTGCGACTTAGCTTGTCGCCATATGTATCTACCGGTCTGCGCAGTACACCAGACAACAACACATACCGCAATGAAGTATTAGGAAGCGGCGGTATGGATATAAAGTATGGCATCAATGAAAGTTTTACGCTTGATGCAACACTGATACCAGATTATGGCCAGGTGATCTCGGATAATGTGGTGAACAACCTGACACCATATGAAATACAATTCACCGATTACCGTCCTTTTTTTACTGAAGGAACAGACATCTTTAATAAATCAGGATTGTTTTATTCCCGCAGGATCGGTGCCACGCCTGGTGGTTACCAATCAATATTAGATACGGCAAATACAGATCCCAATATTGAAATATTAAAAAATCCTGCCCGTACCCAATTATATAATGCGATCAAACTATCGGGCCGTACGAAAAAGAAATTAGGCATCGGTGTATTTAATGCAGTAGCAGCTCCGATGTACGCCACCTACCGCGATGTAACAACGGAAGATAAAACAAGAGTACGAACAGAACCATTTGCCAATTATAGTATCATTGTACTGGACCAGGCGCTGAAAGATCGTTCCTATATAACGTTTACCAATACCAATGTGA
Organism: Chitinophagaceae bacterium; assembly: GCA_039932855.1. GTDB lineage: Bacteria > Bacteroidota > Bacteroidia > Chitinophagales > Chitinophagaceae > JAJKIP01. The sequence continues at coordinate 6,293 of JBDTPD010000029.1, forward strand.
TACGTAAAGGTGCGGACCGCGATGCGAATGTAACAGGACTGGATTTTAGCCTGTATGACAAAGCAAACCGGTATAATATCCGTGGCTATGCTCATTACAGTAAAATTTTTACCACCAATTCATATGATGGATACAATACACAGATACGTTTTGCAAAAGTGAGTGGCAATATCCAGTATTATGTACAAAACATTATCCGTTCTGATAAATATGATCCGAACGATCTTGGTTTTCTTGACATCAACAATCAGTACATTCATTCAGCGGCGATCAGCTATAATCAATTCACCCCTACTAAAAATTTTCTCAACTATAATTATAAGTTCAACGTTCAATACAGTCGTTTATACAAACCAAATAAGTTCAAGGACCTTTACACACAGCTGAGTGGCACCTGGATCTTTAAGAATTTCTGGGATGTAACCTTTACAGCCGCCTATTTCCCTGATCAGCATGATTACTTCGTAGTTGGGGCACCATTTACCAAATACGCACGTCGTCCGCAATATGGCGCTCTTGGTTTAACAGGAAGTACCGATAGCCGCAAACGTTTATTCTTTTATTACAACGCCCTTGTTTCCGATTTCTTTAAGAACCCGGAAAAGTCATATAAAATACTCGAAGGCGATATTCGTTATCGCTTCAGTAATAAATTGACATTTGATCTTTCGCACCGCTATGAAGCGGAAACGGATTATATCACGGCTTATGCGCCTGATGCATTAGGTGAACCACGTATTGCCTTTGTAGATTTTAAAGATGTGACCTCTATTCTTTCTGGTATTTACAACTTTACGCCACGTATCAATCTTACCGTGAGAGTACGACATTACTGGAGCCATGTACCGGTGAAGAGAATTGCTTACCTCGGTAATGATGGACGACCATTTGGTCCGGAAACTATCCTGACTAACGTCACTGATAATGTAAACTTCTTCAATAGTGATGCTTTCTTTACCTGGGATTTCAGATATGGAAGCCGGATCATTGTTGGCTATAAGAATTGGTTAGGGGAAGATGAAGCTATTGATGGCAATGATCATCGTAAATACTTTTCCAATCTCGGAAAGTCGTTTGATATGAGACATGGGAATGAAGTGACGATCAGGTTTATTTATTTTTTGGATTATAATCAGTTGAGGAGAAAGAAGTAAGTTTGAGTTGGTCAGAATTCTTAATCGGTCTTCTTACATAGTCCCCCCTTCGGGCCAATTTTTCCAATGCGAATTAGGCGCCACTGTTGGCTTGTAACGCGAGGGATCACCTGTCACAATTACCTCTGCAATTTGTTGCCATGTCTCATAACTCCCTGGCCTGTCATTCCATAATTCTTTATTGTGATTTGCTTTAAGTTCTAAGTCCTGCTGAATCATTTGTTTTATAAATTCATTACTCAGATCAAACCGGCTTAACATCTCTTTTTTCTCAAAAGCAGATTTTGATTGACTGAACTCTTTATGGTACCACTCATCTATCACTAAAATCTTGTCAAGGCCATCAGGAATTGATTTATTCAATTCAGCATCTGTTGCTCTGAATAAATGCCGGTCTTGCTGGATGATCAGTCTACCAACCTCTTCTGCCGAAATTTCATCGGGCTTATACTCTCTTAATTTGATTCCGTCATCAACATAATCTTGCTTGTTATGAGATAATGGAATTTGTACACCTCTCACAAGCCAAAAGGCCGCATCCGGTTTTAATCTTTCGTTTTCTATGGTTTCATTAAAGCTGTCCCAATCAATCGGCTCAACATTGTAATAGTTATAAGTCTGCCCATTCTCCACTTCTAAATTTACCAGGCAATTGCCGAAGTAACGAATTTCCAGCCTGATTGATTCGCCACGGGGATTGTAGCCGAGAACCTCTGACACAATGGCCCATTTGCCAAAAGAATCCCGGAATACATTGATTCTGCAATCGATCAAATAAACATATGGGTGGCTTAGTGAAATAAAATTAAATAAGCCGGCATCGTCGCAATGATCAAGAGTAAAAAGTATTTCTTCGGTAGTCAACATAGCATATTCAATTAGAGTTACGCGTGATTGATAATCGAAATTAATGGATGCCTTGTTGTCAGGATCAAAGCGCCAGAATCTCCTTCTCCGCTATTGCAAAAACCTTATCACCTCTTTGAGGTTCTATCCGGTAACCACCAGTGAACCGACTGAATGCAGGAAGAATACAGAATGTATTAGTGAAATAAAAACAAGGAAAACAAAGTGTCTGCTTCGCCTTACCCCTTAACACGATTGTTGGATGCACGTGCCCTGAAAAAATAAATGGACCATTCGGTGTTTCATCAGCATCGGAGATATCATGAATGAAAGAAAATCGTCCAATCTCCAGTGGATCATTATGCACCTGGATATTTGCTTCTGCATACCATTTATTATCAAGAATATCATGATTGCCTTTGGCAAGATGCACATCGAGCATCGGAAAATCATTTCTCCATTTCCGAAACAGATCCATCTCCAGGTTGGCCACACTATGCGTGAGATCTCCGGCGATGATCAACTTCTCTGCTTTAAAAAAAAGTATTTGTGACAGCAAGCGGTGCAGATCGTCTTTATAAACAGATTGAGGAACACTGATCCCCGATTTACGAAAATGCCCGGTCTTCCCTACATGTAAATCAGCTACGATCAGCGCACGCTGATTTTCCCAGAACAACGTTCTTTCGGAACTGATCACAAAATGTTCATCATGGATAATATGGGATAAAAGCCGGGTCATAGAGGGAGGGCAAAGTTAAGGATCAGTTGGCAGTTTGCAGCCGGCAGTCGGCAGCATGATAATTGAAGAAAATTATTTTTCTAATTGTAGTTGCATACGACGCACGCGATCTTCCAGTTTTTCGGAAGAGAGGTCCTCACGCATGCTATCGACCTTGATAGGAAAGCAGAATGGCGTTAAACGTTCCGGAAAAGTGAGAATGATATTGGAAGCTTGAATACGATGAAGCATATCACGCAATCTTACTTCCTCCATCTGCTGATCAAGTACTTCCTGGTAAGCTTGTCTCAATAATACGTTATCGGGCTCATATTCACTGAACACGTTAAATAATAAAGAAGCTGATGATTGCAGGTGACGTGCTTTCTTTTTTTCGCCGGGATATCCCTGGAAGATCAATCCGCCGATAACGGCGACATCCCTGAATTTTCTTCGTGCCATTTCTGTCGAGTTCACACTTCGTTGGATATCGATCAATAAATTATCTGGAGAAAATAATTCATACACATTCGTATCATCAACCGGGATAGGCTGATCACTGAGTAATTCAAAACCATAATCATTCATGGCAAAGGAAAATGTGATCGGAGTGATCTTGCTGATCCGGTAGGCAAGAATAGCGGCCATCGCTTCATGCACCAATCTTCCCTCGAATGGATAGACAAATAAATGAAAGCCATCCTTTGTTTCTATTTGCTCAATGAGTAACTCATTTTGCTTTGGCACCTGCGACAATTTTTCCTGCAAGGCAAATAAAGGTTCCAACACTTCCAGTTCAATTTCTGTTTCCTGGTTTTGTTTACGGGAAGAAGATTTCCGGTCAAATGTTTCCCTGAGTTTTCTTCCAAGATTGGCTGATAAAGGCATACGACCTCCTTGCCAGCTGGGAACGATTGATTTTTTGGAATTACTTTTTCTTACAAATGCCGTCATTTCTTTGATCATGACGAACTCAAGATTTCTGCCTGCCAATGTAAATACATCTCCGGGTTGTAATCTTGAAATAAACCATTCTTCAATCACTCCTATATAACCTCCACTGATGAATTTTACTTTCATCATCGATTCACTCACGATGGTTCCGATGTGCAGGCGATGACGCATGGCCAGCTTACGGCTTTTTATTTTGTACACACCATCTTCGATCTCTGTTTTTTTATACTCATCATATTGCTGCAAGGCATTACCACCGGAAGAAATGAAATAAAGTATCTGTTCCCATTCTTTTTGCGTAAGATCTTTATAACAATACGTATTGATCAGTTCCTTATAAATTTCTTCCGGCCGGAAACCGTCAGAGATCGCCAGTGTATTCAGGTATTGAATCAAGACATCATAACAAAGGATCATCGGCGGCCTGCTTTCAATGATCTTTTCTTTGATCGCTTGTTTTAATGCTGCTGCTTCAGCCAATTCCAATGAATGGGTTGGCAGGAAAAAAATCTTACTCACCGCGTCCGGGCTGTGACCGCTTCTACCCGCACGTTGAAGAAAACGTGCAACACCTTTAGGCGAACCAACCTGTATAACCGTTTCTACAGGACGGAAATCAACACCCAGGTCAAGACTGGCCGTACATACAACTGCTTTGAGATTACCGGAATGAAGATTTTCTTCTACCCATGTCCGCAGTTCCATATCGATAGAGCCGTGATGTAAAGCAATGGAACCAGCAAGATCGGGACAGATATCCAACAATTTCTGGTACCATGTCTCACTCATTCCTCTTGTGTTGATAAAAATGAGTGTGGTACGACTTTGCTGAATGATCGGAATAACTTTTTCTGCGAGTTTAATCCCAAGATGACCCGCCCATGGATATTTTTCGATCTCGTCTGGTATGATAGATTCAATCTCTATCGCCTTCTCCATATTTGACTTGACTATCACTCCTTCTTTTTGCAATGGACACAGGAGCACTTCTTTTGCTTCTTCGAGGTTTCCTACGGTCGCAGAGATTCCCCAAATGGACAGCGAGCAGTCGGCAGTCGTCAGTCGGCAGTCGTCAGGTGCTGACTGCTGACTGACGACTGCCAACTGCCAACTGCCGACTGCCAACTGAGAACTGACAATCCTCGAAATCCCCAACTCCACCTGCACGCCACGTTTGCTGCCAAGCAACTCGTGCCACTCGTCGATAGCGATGATCTTAAGTGTTTGAAAAGTTTGTGCGTATTCTTTTTGACCCAATAATAAATGAAGACTCTCCGGCGTAATGATCAGCACTTCGGGCATTTGCTTTTTTTGCCGTGTACGTTCTGCAAGTGCCGTATCACCATTGCGGATACCGATGCGCCATTGCATATCGAGATCGCCGATTACTTGTTCCATGGCACGACCGATATCTTTTGCTAATGCACGCAGCGGAGTGATCCACAGTAATTGCAGACCACTCTTCTTTTTAGTTTTATAATCGTTGGGATGCTGATTGATGAATTGAATGAGAGAACCAAGAAAGACAGAGAATGTTTTACCACAGCCGGTAGGTGCATTCACCAGTCCACTTTCACCATCGGCAATATGTTGCCAGGTTTCCTTTTGAAAAGTAAATGGTTTCCTGTCTCCTATTGCGAGCCAGTCCGTTATTACCTTATATCCTGTTGTTGCTTCCAGCTTTTTCACTTACCGTAAATCTCCAGCATTTTTTTCAAATCCTCTATTGTATTGATCTCATCAGGTTTTTTATCCTGCCGCCAACGACTGATCCTCGGAAAACGAAGCGCCACACCGGATTTGTGCCGGTTACTCGCCGCTATTCCTTCGAAAGCGATCTCGAAGACAAGTTCCGGCTTAACCGTTCTGACCGGACCGAATTTTTCCAATGAATTCCTTTTTACAAAAGCATCTACCTGGGCAAATTCTTTATCCGTCAATCCTGAATAAGCTTTGGTAAAAGTAACGAGCTTGTCGCCATCTTTCACCGCAAAACTATAATCGGTGTATAAATTACTTCTTCGTCCGCTACCCTTCTGGGCATAGATCATAACGGCGTCGATAACCAATGGATCGATCTTCCATTTCCACCAATCGCCTCTTTTTCTTCCTGTTTGATAAATGGACTCTTTTTTCTTCAGCATCAATCCTTCTGCACCCTGATCTCGGGAACCGGTACGGATATTTGCCAATTCTTCCCAGTTGGTAAAATCTACAATAGTTGATAAACGCAACGCCGGATGATTTGCTGCATTGACGACTTCTTCCAGTTTCTTTCTCCGGGTATCCAATGACATAGTGCGCCAGTCCTCATAATTGTATTCTAATAAATCATAACTGAAGAAATTGATGGGCGCTTCCTGTAATTGTTTCTTCGTAATATTCTTTCTTCCGATTCTTGTTTGTAAAATAGCAAAAGGCAATGGCCTGCCATCGACAGCCGGAATAATTTCTCCATCCAATACCACGCCGTCGGGCAACAGATCTTTCAACACTTCATACTCAGGAAATTTTTCAGTGAGTAATTCTTCGCCACGGCTCCAGACAAATAGTTCATTATTACGTTTGATCAGTTGTCCACGGATACCGTCCCATTTCCATTCTGCCTGCCAATCAACAGGATTGCCTAATGAAGCAGGTTCAGCTTCCAGCGCATAGGCTAAATAAAATGGATAGGGTTTGGAGAAATCAGTAGTGATAGCGGTTGAACTTAATAACGCATCAAAACCAATAGTAGCAGGATCCCAGTTACCACTGATACGATGGGCAATAACACTTGGTTCAAGATTGACTGTCTTTGCCAACGCATTCACCATTAATTTTTGAGAAACACCAATACGAAAAGCGCCTGATAATAATTTATTAAAAACAAAACGCTCTACCGGCGACGCCAGTTCTTTCCATGAATGGATCATAAATTCTTTCTTCTCTTCCTCACTTGCTTTCTCCAGCGCCTGAAATTTTTCTACATAATAATGAAGTGGCTTTGGTTCAGCATCTTTGATCGTCATATCATCCGTAATGAGCAGTGCTACTGTTTCAGACAGATCACCAACAGTATGATAAGATTCTTCAAATAACCATAAGGGAAGGTTCACCAGTTCGGCGCACCATTGTTGTATCAGTGAACCGCTGATAGTACGTTTGGGTCTTCTTCCACTAAACAAGGCAATCACCCATACTTTGTCCTTATCATTTGCTGACGCAAAATAATCGGACAATGCTTTGAGCTTGTCATTCGTTTTTGTCGAAGTACCCAATACGTTTACTAAATCAGCGAATTGCTTCATATTTAATACTCTTAGAAATTATGAATTAAGAATTATGAGTTATGAATTATAGCGAATCCATTCATAACTCATAATTCTTAATTCATAATTCTTAATTGTTTTATTGTTCTTCTTTCACCGCCGCCTCTTCCTCCTCGTGTCCATATTCAGTTTTCACTTCTGCTGCTTCAATACCTTGTTCATTTAAGTAGCGGCTAAATGCTGCCTGGAAACCATGCGTCACATATACTTTCTTTGCTTCAGTTGCTTTGATGGCTTGTAACAAACCATTCCAATCAGCATGATCACTCAATGCAAAGCCAGCGTCTGCATTTCTTCTTCTTACATTTCCTCTTACCTGCATCCAACCACTACAAACCCCTACACTGTAAGGGGAAAAACGTTTCATCCACGGAGTACCATCGGCGCTACCGGGAGCGATGACCACATTTCCTTTGAATACATCTTTCAGCATATCCGGTTGTACACGTTGCGCCTCAGGAAGCTTAATACCTGCATTCACCAAAGCCTGGTGAACATTATAAACAGCGCCATGTAAAAAAATGGGAAGTCCTGTTGCTTCGATGCAGGGAAGTAACCGTTGTGCTTTACCAAGACTATAAGCCATGAGCACAGATGTTTTTCCGGCTGCATTATTTTCAAGTATCCAGTTTTGAATATTGGAAAAAATTTCTTCCTGCGGTTTCCAGTTGTAGATCGGCAACCCGAATGTAGATTCAGTAATAAATGTGTCGCACTTTACTGGTTCGAATACTCCGCTGATACCATCATTTTCTGTTTTATAATCACCGCTGACTACCCATACTTCTCCTTTATATTCTACCCGCACCTGCGAGGAGCCGATAATATGACCGGCAGGGTGCAGGGAAACTTTTACCCCATTCATATTAATAGGTTCATTCCATCCGATGGATTCGTACACATTATCACCAAGCCTGAGTTGCAATAGTGGCTTTGTGAGATGATGACATAAATAATATTGGCTACCTACGCGCGCGTGATCACTATGGGCATGTGTGATGATAGCTTTTTCCACAGGCTGCCATGGGTCAATGTAGAAATTGCCCGCGGCGCAGTAAAGACCTTTATTAGTGAATTGAATAAGCAAGAACCTGTTTTATTTAAGTGAAAAAATGAGTGAAAGCCGTCTTGATATAACAGGTGGTAGGGCAAATGGTTTGCCAATATATTCTGATGCCGGGAAGGCGGTAAGACGGAAAGAAACGTTCCTTTCCGTCTTACCGCCTTCCCGGCAAAAACTATTTATTAATTAGTTACTTTGATCAAACCATCCTGCCATTTGAGGAAGTAAAGCTTTTTATTCTCGAAGTATTCGAGTGTATTGGTTTGACGATTGAGCACAGGCTGTACATCATACTCAGTAAAGACCTGGTATAACTTGCTGGAAAGATTAGAAGAAATATCTTTTCCGTATTGTAATAATAGCTTTGATAATTTCCATGTCACTTCATACCCACGAAATACCATATCGCTTGGTCGTGCATACATTTCATTATTGAAATAGTTATTGATGCTATTGCTCACCTTATCGATCTTGGCATTGTAGAAAGGTGTACTGTACACAATTTCTATTCCCTTGAATTCCGGACGTGCAAAATCTTTACTAATGGCATCCCAGGTTGGCATTCCCATTACCGTAGTCTCATAGCTTTTACTGATGCTGGCCAGTTGCAAAGCTAATCTTCTACCGAAATTTATATCCAGGCTACCGGACATACATACCATATGATGATTGCTATCGAGATGTGACTGCAGTTCACTTACAGTAAAATTTTCATCCAACTCTATATATTTCATCTTTAAAGGGATGGATACAGTAACCTTTGCGAAATCATCAAAAATGGATTTAACCATATCATCAGAATTGCCTTTGTGACGAAATACAATGATAGGATCGAGTGAATAATATCTTTGCAAATAACGATAGATGCCTTCGCATTGCGTCTTCAGGGTAGGATTGAGG
>JBDTPD010000030.1:0-14949 GCA_039932855.1 Chitinophagaceae bacterium
AATAAAACAGCCATAAATTAGCTCATGATAAAGACTCCGCCCTACCTCGAAAAGGGCGATACTATCGGAATTATTTGTCCTTCCGGGTATATGGCCGCTGAAAAAATCACTGAATGTGTCCGCGTATTGCAGGAAGAATGGGGCTTTGTGGTAAAAATGGGTAAGACACCCGGTGGCAATTCTCCCACCTATTTCTCCGGTACCGACGATGAACGATTGAATGATCTCCAACAAATGCTGGATGATGATACGGTAAAAGCCGTCTTCTGTGCCCGCGGCGGATATGGGATGACAAGGATCATCGACCGGATTGATTTTAAAAAATTCAAGAAGCAACCCAAGTGGATCATCGGGTACAGCGATATTACTTTGCTTCACTCACATATTTATTCCAATTATTACATCTCCAGCATACATGCGCCCATGGCTTCTGCTTTCAATGATGCAGGTTATGTAAACAGGTTTGTTCAATCATGGAGAAATGCGGTTGAAGGGAAAAAGATCCGCTATGAATGTGACGCGCATGAATTCAATACCAAAGGAGAGGGGATTGGTGAATTGGTTGGCGGTAATCTTTCGTTATTGGTACACGCCATCGGCACCGATTCAGATATCAAAACAAAAGGAAGAATATTATTTGTCGAAGATATAGGAGAATATTATTACAGTATCGATCGCATGTTCTATCAACTCAAGCGAAGCGGCAAACTAAAAAATCTTGCCGGCCTGATCATAGGCGGTTTTACCGATATGAAAGATACTGAACGGCCCTTCGGTAATGATGCTTATGGTATCATTCATGATCTGGTAAAAGAATACGATTATCCTATTTGCTTCGGCTTCCCTGTCAGTCATGAAAAAGAAAACTATGCGCTTAAGATTGGCGTAGGGTATAAATTGAAAGTGGGAAAGAGTAAGGTAGTGCTTGAGGAATGAAGTAAATTAAGAATTATGAGTTATGAATTATGAATGTGGCGTAATATTTAGAAACTACTTTTCATTTACGCAATATTCATAATTCATAACTCTTAATTAAAACTATGCTTCTACCACAGTCTCCTTACTATGTTGTTTCGGCATCGCTTCTTCCGGATTAATTCCTAACGCTAGTGCAACCGCCATTCCCAGGCCAATATCGGCACGGAAGAAATGACAAAGCTGGCGATTAGTGATCTCCCCTTTCAATGGTCCATCAATACCTTTCATCGCACCAACAATATTGCTGACCATGTTCTTTTTATCCTCTGCACTTAATACTTCACGATAGAAAATACCCGGTTGAGTATAATGATCATTTTCTCCAGGCGCATTACGATCGTACCAGTCGGCCACATCTGTATCTAATGCCCATGCTGGTTGCTTATAACTTTGATCGGGTTTGATGTTGTCAAAACTATTCGGATAATAGTTTGGTTTCTTTCCACCATTACCATCAACGCGCATTCCACCATCACGCTCATAATTGTTTACGGCAAATGGACATTTATTAACTGGTAATTGTTCATAGTTAGCACCCAGGCGATAACGATGTGCATCAGGATAAGAAAGAATACGACCCTGCAACATTTTATCGGGTGAATAACTGATACCATCTACCACATGCGCCGGAGCGAATGCAGCTTGTTCTACTTCTGCAAAATAATTTTGCGGATTTTCATTCAACTCCATTTCTCCCACTTCTATTAATGGGAAATCTTTCTGGCTCCATGTCTTTGTCAGATCAAACGGGTTCCATTTATAAGTCTTTGCTTGTTCTTCTGTCATGATCTGCACCTTCATCGTCCATTTAGGATAATCACCTTTATCGATCGCTTCTACTAAGTCACGTTGTGCATGGTCAGCATCAAGACCTTTCATCTTTACTGCTTCATCATTCAGGTAGTTCTTAATGCCTTGTTTTGTTTTGAAGTGAAACTTTACCCATACTCTTTCGTTCTGTGTATTGATCAGGCTGAATGTATGACTACCAAATCCATGCATGAAACGATAACTGTAAGGAGTACCACGATCAGTCATCAGGAACATTACCTGGTGAAGGCTTTCCGGATTAAGGCTCCAGAAATCCCACATCATCGTTGGGCTTTTACAGTTTGTATAAGGATCTCTTTTTTGTGTATGAATAAAATCACTGAACTTTTTTGGATCCTTTACAAAGAAGATCGGCGTATTGTTTCCTACCAGGTCCCAGTTACCATCTTCCGTATAAAATTTCAAGGCAAATCCACGTGGATCTCTTTCTGTATCGGCACTTCCCTTTTCCCCACCTACTGTTGAAAAGCGGGCAAACATTTTTGTTTTCTTACCAACCTGCCTGAAAATTTTTGCGCGGGTATGTTTAGTAATATCGTGCGTCACGGTAAAAGTTCCATAAGCGCCGCTGCCTTTTGCATGTACCACACGTTCCGGTATACGCTCACGATTGAAATGCGCCATCTTTTCATGAAGAATAAAATCCTGTAATAGTAAAGGACCTCTTGCACCTACACTCTGGGTATTTTCATTTTCTACGTAAGGAATACCAGAGGCAGTCGTTAATTTTTTCTGCTCGCTCATACAAACTATTTTAAATGGTTATCGAAGAAGGATTACAAATGTGTGACAAACGCATTAATAAACCTAATTGATTAATTTTATATTCTCATAGTCAAAATCTATCAGTATGACATTTGTACAACTAGAATACATCATTGCCGTAGATACCTGGCGGCATTTCGCCACAGCAGCCGGCCATTGTTTCGTGACACAACCCACACTGAGCATGCAGATCCAGAAGTTGGAGGAAGAGTTGGATATAAAAATATTCGATCGTAGCAAGCAGCCGGTAGTGCCGACCGAAACAGGTATGGAGATCATTGAACAGGCAAGAAAAATTATTTCTGAGAAACATTTATTGATGGAAACATTACAGGGAAAGAAAGGATTACTTGTTGGGGAACTTCGTATCGGCATCATTCCTACTCTGGCGCCTTACCTCTTACCATTATTCATAGGTCCTTTTACCAAAAAATATCCCACTGTAAAATTGGTTATTCATGAAATGATGACCGAACTGATCATTTCGCGTTTGCGTGAAGGAAAGATCGATGCAGGGATATTGGTAACTCCCTTGCAGGAAAATGGTATCAAAGAATTTACTTTATTCTATGAAGAAATGATGGCCTATGTGTCGAAGAAGAATGCTATGTATGAAAAAACCTACGTGCTTCCACAGGATATCGATCCTAATAAATTATGGCTACTGGAGGAGGGACATTGTTTCCGTTCACAGATCATCAATCTTTGTGAGCTTCGAAAAAGCAGTAAAGAAGGAAGTCATTTCGATTATGAAGCAGGAAGCATAGAAACATTGCGCCGGATGGTAGAACTGAACGATGGCATCACTATCATACCTGAGCTCGCCACCCTGGATATGCCATTAAAACAAACACAACTGATCCGGCATTTTAGAAAACCAGTCCCGATGCGTGAAGTAAGCCTGGTAGTTCACCGTAATCTTGTAAAGAAAAGATTGATCGATGTATTGCGGCAGGAGATATTATTGACTGTTCCTGAGAAAATAAGAAAGAATAAAACGAATAATATCATTCCGGTTTGAGGAAATAATTCTTCATTCCAATCTTACTGCTGAAGTAGCGAATCAATCGTCCGATGGAACAATGGAAAATCATTCAGGTCATTATGGCTCCCTTTTTCAATACGCACGAGTTCAATGCCGGGTTTGATCTTTTGCAAATGTCTTGACTGACTAAAAAGGATTACTCCGTCGGAGGAGCCATGAAGTATGGTAATCGGTGCATCGATTCTTTCTATATACTCGTTAACGGGAAAATGATATTTTGAAAATAAACTGACCGGGTAAATAGGAGCGAAATGGCTTGTCACATCATCCAAACTATAATAAGGCGTTTCAAGAATAACTCTTTTACATTCTTTCAATGAAGCAACTTTGGTAGCTACGCCACATCCTAATGATTTTCCATAAATAATAATACTGTCTTTGGAAAACAGCGCTCTCGCCATTTTATAAAGCTCGATGCCATCACTGTACATGATCGCTTCAGTCAAGGGACCGGTGCTTTTACCATATCCCGGGTAATCGATCATCCACACTTCATAATTATTCCTGGTGAAATTGGTGGCAAACGGTGCGTATCGTTCAATATTCTGGCGGTTGCCATGAAAATAAAGCACTACGCCTTTGCGTATCGAATCCGGAACAGTGAAGCGAACAACGCCTACCACTTTTTCATTGCTCACATCGATATTCGTCTCTTGAAATGGAATAGGAAATTTATAGACATACCCGGCATCCAGTTTCTTCGGATGAAAAATGAGTTTTTCCTGCAGATAAAACAACGCAATACCGATAATGATATAGACCAGGATAAGTATTCTGATCCATTTGAAAATCTTACCGATGGTTTTTTTCTGCATGAAGCAAAGATAGGACGGCACTGAATGGTTTGTGAAATTAAGAATTAAGAGTTATGAATTATGAATGGACGGCAATCATTCATAATTCATAACTCTTATTTTTTAAACTATCAACTTCTTAGTTTACTCTATTAAAATAACTACTTATCCCACACTCCGTCTTATTCTGAATATCATTCATGATAATGCGGATGATCTCATCATTGGAAGGAGGATATTGTTCACGTTGAGAAATGATCTTCTTATCGTCATCGCTCAAAGCGCGCTCATCACCGGTGTAAGTAGCAAAGGTAGCTACCCAGTTATAGTTACCACTGTAAGTATCGCTCCAGAGTAAACGGTTGTTGAAATCACGGGAAGCGGCCTGCAACAAACCATCGGCACGCAATGTTCTCGTAGTAGTCGTGATCTTTGCCCTGACAGTGATATATTCTCTTACTACTGAGTCTTTGGAATACACTGTTTCTTTTGATACTACTTTCTTAGTCACTTCACGGGTGCTGCGTTCATCACGATAGCGGCCGATGTTTACATCACTGAAACGCATTTCTACCACATTATCAGTACGGATATTAGTAGCCTGTGCATCCTGTGAAGAATAATAGCGAACAAAAGGACTATTGCTGTTATTGCTCAGGTAACGCATGATATTGTAGTTGAAATTGTTCATGTCAAAGTTGTATGAACTATACTGGTAACCGTATCTTGTCAAAGGCAATACAATGACATTGGTAACAGCATTGCTGAATGCTTCATCCATTCTTTGTTGAATGGTCAGATCGCCTGGTTTCAGTGCCAGGGCTTTCTGAAATTCATAGTAAGCATCTCTTGATCCGCTTTTTGTATTGTTATCAAGAAGTGTCAGTCCTCTTTCTACACGTGCATTCGCTGCTTCTTCTTTATACGTAGTGATAAAAGAAGAATAATCGGTAGGCTGTACGATATCGTATACAGAAGGTGATCTGTGAATAGCATCATATAAGCGTTGAAGATCCAGGTATTCTGCATAAATGCTTTCATACTTCAGGTCATCATTGCTGCTGTTGTAATTACGGATGCGGCCCTCGTGATCTTCCACGGCAAAGCGGTAAGCGCTTTGTAAAGTTTGCAGCATAGAAGCATCATTAGGTTTTTTACCGAGCTTTTTAGCTGCCAGTTCTACGGCCTCATCATAGCGTCCTTTCTGGTAAAGTTTTTCTGCAGACTTGCAGGAAAAAAGAAAAATCGTGGAAAGGATAAAGACAATTGAGTAAAGTTTCAGTTTCATAAATACCTCCATTTCAGGTATGACGTTCGCGGATATTGTTTGTTAATTAAAGGTAGAGCCTTTACAAAAATCTTAACAGGAACAAAATAGAATTAAAAAATCAAAAGTCAAAAGTCAAATATCCTTGCATAAAACAGCAGTTTCAGGGCATATTGTGCGGTTTTTGACTTTTTAATTTTGATTTTTGACTCAGTATTTTAAGATGTCCCGTATAAAATTATGATACTCGTCAAACTTCGAAAGATTGTTATGACCACCGCCATGAATGCGGATCAGCGTGATCTTATGGGGATTTATCTTCTGTAATTTTTCGCTGTGCCGGATAGGGATCAGCATATCCTTTGTCCCATGAATAATATAAGTATGACAGTTCACATGCCTTATCCATTTATCAGTGCGCAGGTGAAAACGTAATACCAATCTCACCGGTAATATCGGCAGAAATCTTTCTACTACTTTTCTGAAACTATAATACGGTGCATCGAGAATAAGATAGCGTGGTTTATTATCCGATGCTATTTTGCTGGCAAACCCGCTACCGATACTACGACCATAAACGATGATATGATGTTCCTGGTATTTTTGAAGTAACGCCTCATACACGAATTGCATATCGCTGAGCATATCCTTCTCACTTCTTTTCCCTGTACTTTTTCCAAAACCCCGATAATCTACCAGCACCACATCATAATTGTAGCGGTAAAAATCTTTTGCATACCGGGCCCATCCCTTAATGCTTCTGCTATTACCATGAAAGTAGAGAATAAGACCCGCCGGATTTTCCCTGAAAAAATGAAGTCCATTGATTCGTACGCCCGGTTCTACATCAAAAAAATATTCTCTAAATGGGATATCATACTTGAACTGGAAATCCTGCTTTAATTTCTCCGGTTTAAAAATGAATTTTTCCTGGAAAAAATAAGCCAGCAGTGACAGCAGTATGATGCTACCGAGGATGTACCAGATGAAATGAGGCAATGGGAGTTGTAAGTTTTAGGTTGTAAGTGATAAGTTAAACCATCCCTACTAAGATAGCCCAAACTTAAAACTTATGACTTACAACTTATAACTACACACTAATCCTCTACTCTCTTCAGCTTCAGATTAGTTACTGGCGCAACGATCAGCGGGAATTTTTCTACGGTGACATTAGCGGCATCAAGACCAAAGCCTCTTTCTTCGGAAAGGCTATGTTCCTTTAACCAGAAGTGAAGTTTCATAACAACTCTTTCCATGAAAGGAAGTTCATTGTCCTGGCTCAGGTATTTTTCCATCACCATGAATTGGAAGTCACCAACGGTGTTGCTGCTGGCCAGACTTTCATAACGACTGATGATGTTTACTTCTTTATTTGTTACCAGGTCCTCTACTACTTTCCGGAACATTAGATTGATACGCGGCTCCATACGGAAACCCAGTTTGAAATCGATCCGGATGATATCGTTAGGAATTATATGATCTACTTTGTATTCGCAGGTATAAGGATCATCCAAAGTATCTACGTGTACGAACCAATAGATATCTGCACGTTTTGGTTTTTTATTCAGAATAGAATAGATGATCTTATGTTCTATTTCTTTTGGATTATTTGCACTGGTGAGGTACACAAGGTGCGTGGCATATTTTGGAACAGCACGGTCATTACTCAGCTCCTGTATTTTGGGAATATAATGTTCCATCCGTACAAACTCAACATAGCGATTCTTGATTTTTCTGGCTCTGTACCAGACATACATGACAAGGAACATCAGACCGCCGATAATAGTAGTGATATAACCACCGTGAACGAATTTATCCATTAATGCTACCAGGTAACCACATTCCACAATGAGGTAGGCAATAAGGAATATATATATCCAATACGATTTAACACGGTGAAGCACGAGGTAATTGGCATAGAGAATAGTTGTCATCACCATCGTAACAATGATGGCCAGACCATAAGCCGCTTCCATGTTGGATACTTTGCGGAAATATAAAACGACACCTACACATCCAACAAACATTAACAGGTTGACGGCAGGAATAAATAACTGCCCTTTTTCTTCCGAAGGATAGCGGATTTTCACTTTCGGCCATAGGTTCAGTCGCATGGCTTCACTGATAAGTGTAAAGGCACCGGATACCATCGCCTGGCTGGCTACGATGGCAGCTGTTGTGGCAATGGCAACACCCGGAATAATGAACCATTGTGGCATCAGGTCATAAAAGGCATTAATGCCAAATTGCTTTTTCGATGCCTCGTTTACTAAAAGATGCGATCTGTGTGATAATAAATAAGCACCCTGTCCAAAATAATTAACGAGCAGGCAGAATTTTACATACACCCACGATACGCGGATATTGCCACGACCGCAGTGACCAAGATCACTATACAATGCTTCGGCTCCGGTAGTACAAAGAAAGACAGCTCCCAGTAACCAGAAACCTTTTGGATATGTACGTAAAAATTCAATCGCGTAATGGGGACTCAATGCTTTGAAGATGCTGAAATCGTCCGACACGTGTACAATACCCAATACGGCAAGCATGGTAAACCAGATTGCCATCACTGGTCCGAAGATCTTCCCGATAGAAGCAGTACCAAATTGTTGTAAAAAGAAGAACATGGACAAGATGATCAATACAATGATCACAACGGTATCGGTTGGCAATCCGCGTAAAACGGGTAGCTCTTCCAATCCTTCTATCGCAGAGGTGATAGAGATAGGCGGTGTAATGATCCCATCAGCCAGCAAAGCGGCACCACCGATCATGGCGGGAATGACGAGCCACTTTTTTCGTCTCCTCACAAGGGCGTACAGGGCAAACGTACCGCCTTCCCCCCGGTTATCTGCCCGGAGAATGAGGGTTACATATTTAATAGTGGTTTGTAAGGTAAGCGTCCAGATAATACAGGATAAGGAACCAATAATGAGATTTTCATCTACAACCCTGTTATTAATGATCGCATTGAATACATAGAGAGGGGATGTTCCTATATCTCCGTAAATAATTCCTAGTGCTATGATCAGTCCCGCTGCGGTGACCTTATTAGTAGGTATTTTCACTTTCTGTCGTTGATATTGCCCGGGTACAGGTTATTACTTTCCTATCGGGCATAGCTGCAAAGGTATATGCAAATTTTTATTAGTTGGAAACCATTATTTAAAGATTGACGATAAAGGATAAAAAGATAGCAATTTCCGGGTCGATGTTTGCGTTGATGTAATCGGACCGGCTGCTGCATCTCTGGAAATAAAAGTTGTTGGGTATGAGCCGCAACTTGTAACTTTAAACAGCAAAAAATCAGAATATTATATGAGTGCACGGGGGTTTTTATTAGTCCTTTTCCTGATAACCGGGATTGCAGCCAGTTCACAAAAAATTGTTTACTCCGAACCAGAAAAGGACGATACACGCAGGCTTGATTTTGAGATTGTAGGTAAAATCAATGGCAATCTCCTTATTTATAAAAATATAAGGAACCGTAACTGGATCGCGATACTCGATAATGATATGAAGCAGATCGGGAAAGCTGACCAGGATTATCTACCCGATAATGACAATGTGATCAACGTTGATTTTTTCCCTTACAGTGATTTCTGTTACATGATCTACCAGTACCGGAAAAGGAACATCATCCATTGTGTAGCGGCAAAGATCGATGGCATGGGACATAAAATAGGGGACCTGATGGAACTGGATACTACCCAGGTCAATTTCGGCGCCGATAGCAAAATATATTCGGTCGTCACCAGCGAAGATAAAAGCAAGATCATGGTGTTTAAGATCAACAGCCGTAATAAAAAGCTGTATGCGATCACCAGCCTGTTGCTTGATGATAAATTGGTACTGCAGAAAAAGAGCCGCCTTTTAATGGATATGGATGATCGTGATGACTACTTGAGCGAGTTTCAGCTTGACAATGACGGCGATCTTATTTTTTCCAAATTCAATCGTATCAATAATGAAAATATCGGCGACCTGTATTTCGTGGTGAAGTTTGCACAGGCCGATTCTTTTATGATCAAACAGATCGGTATCGATAAAACATATCTCGATGAAATAAGGATTAAGCCGGATAATTATAATAAACGTTTCTTTCTTACTTCGTTTTATTACAAACAACGACGCGGTAATGTAGATGGTTATTATTTCTATGTATGGGACAAAGTAGCCGGAAAGTCAATTATAGAAGATACAGTCACCTTCAGTGAAGATCTTCGTCGGGAGGCAAAAGGAAATGCCAATACAAAAGGAGCATTCAATGATTATTTTATAAGAAATATTATTAATAAGAAAGATGGAGGTTTTATCATAGCCAGCGAAGCGTATTATACTACGTCGAGGGGCAATGCATGGAACCGGTATAATTATTTATACGGATCACCTTTCCTGCGTTCGTATGATTACTATTACTATTCTCCTTATTATAATAGCTATTACTGGAACCGATGGAACGATAATCAATCAGTACGTTACCAGGCGGAAAATATTGCTATCTTATCATTCACACCAGATGCGAAAAGGGAATGGAGCGTCGTTATTAATAAAGATCAGTATGATGATCAGACGGATGATATGATCTCTTACCAGATAATGAATACAGGAGGTGAGTTGCATTTTCTTTTCAATCAAATGGAAAAGAGAGTAAACCTGATGAATGATTTCAGCCTGGAGCCGGAAGGTAAGATCCGTCGTAATCCTACGCTGAAAAATCTCGATAAGGGATATGATTTTATGCCCAAATTTGGAAAACAAGTGAGTGCCCGGCAGATAATCATACCTTGTCTTAACAGAAATTATATTTGCTTTGCTAAAATAGAATACAATTAAATGGAATTGGGAAATTGATTGAAAGAGAAGAAACTTCACATGAAGTCAATTTCCCAATTCCAAAATTTCCCAATAGCCCAGCATTCCATAAACCACTATAAGTCCCACTATTCGTGATCGGAATATTCAAACAGAAAAACCCAGCCAACTTATTAATACTATTTGTCATTGGAGTATTGATCAAGCTTCCTTTATTTACAGGACAGTACCCGGCGCCTGTTGTACATCCTTCAGACGGATTATTATATGAACAGATCCTTTCTTTTCTTAACCCCATAGCAAAATCAGTTCCTCTTACATACCCGTTATTAGCGTATTTGTTATTGTTTGCACAGGCAGCTGTGCTCACACAATTCATCAATAACCAGCGGATGACGAATAAGCCAACCTATTTACCAGGTCTGGCTTATATATTGATCACATCATTACTGCCAGCATGGAATTATTTTTCAGCGCCATTAATTGTCAATAGCATTTTGTTGTTTGTCTTATCCGCCTTGTTCGGAATTTACAACAAGCAAAATGTGATGGGCAATGTTTTTAATATCGGGCTGTTCCTCGGATTTGCAGGATTCATCTTTATTCCTTCATTGATATTTGTATTATGGGTCCTGTTAGCAATAGCAGTTATGCGACCATTGCGGATCAATGAATGGCTGATCTGTATTTTAGGGATCACCACGCCTTCTTATTTCTATGCCATCTATCTTGTTATTAAAGGAAGATGGAGCTGGGATGCTTTTCTTCCGCATATATCTATCGGATTACCCACGTTGCAACAATCAGCCTGGCTCGCAGGAAGTGTATTCCTGATCATGGTGCCATTCCTTGCCGGAGGTTATTATGTACAGGAAAATCTGCGACGTATGCTGATCAATGTTAGAAAAGCATGGAGCCTGTTATTATTATTTTTATTGACATCGTTATTGGTTCCTTTCATCAACCCCAGTGCCACCTTTGAAAACTGGGTCATGGGCATGCTTCCATTAGCTGCTTTTCACGGATGTGCCTATCTGTATTCCAAATGGCGATATCTTCCCCATCTTCTTTTCTGGCTTACGGTCGCTTTCATCATCTCGTATCAGTATTTCGGACCGGGATGGTAAAGAGAAGCTATTAGCTTTTAGCTAATAGTTGTTAGTGCTATAACCAGAAACCATCTAATTCATTCATTTTTTTTACTAAGATCTGATAGCGAGTTGCTAACAGCTAATGGCTAAAAGCTAATAGCTTTTGCTATCTTTACCGCAAATTCCTGCTATGAAGTTTGGCGTAGTTGTTTTCCCCGGTTCCAATTGTGACAGAGATATGTATGATGCTCTTACTCATGACCTGCACCAGGATGTGACCATGCTCTGGCACAAGGATAAAGACCTGAGTAAATTCAGTACAGAGGATTGTATCATCTTACCCGGCGGATTTTCCTATGGTGATTATCTGCGTTGTGGAGCTATCGCCCGTTTCAGTCCGATGATGCAGAGTGTTATTGAATTTGCGCAGGGAGGTGGTAAAGTATTCGGCGTTTGTAATGGCTTCCAGGTTTTATGCGAAGCACAATTATTACCCGGTGCTTTGTTACGGAATGCCAATCAGCAATTCGTTTGTAAGAATGTCTTTATTACCAATGACCGCGAAAAAGTATACCAGATCCCGGTGGCGCATGGCGAAGGAAGATATTACGCTGAAGAAAAAATGTTGGATAAACTGGAAGCGAATGGACAGGTGATCTTCCATTATTGCGATGAAAACGGAAATGTAAATAAGGCTGCTAACCCAAATGGCGCCATCAGAAATATTGCTGGTATTTGTAATGAAACACGCAACGTTTTCGGTATGATGCCACATCCTGAAAGAGCATGCAGCAGTGCTTTGAACAATACGGATGGCAGGCAAATTCTTAAAACTCTATTGATGGCTGAGCAACTAGTCAGCTAATAGGAGCATCTATGTACGATCTATGGCGGTTCGTCATTTATCTGACCCTTTGATTATCAATACGGCCTACCTTCAGAGAACTTTTAACAGCTTTTATAGGTAAAAAGCCATGTAAAGCATTACCTTACAGGCTTATCGGCGATAATAAATAGTATATGAAAAAAATAAGCATCCTGTTTTTTATAACCCTTTTCTCTTTTGCAGTGAAAGCGCAAAATCCTATTGAATGGACATTCACTGCTACAAAAACAAGCGATAAAGTTTACGAAATACATATGACCGCTACCATTCAATCGGGATGGCATTTGTATTCGCAAACACAACCTGAAGATGCCATTGCCATTCCAACCGGTTTTACTACTAACAGCAATCCTTTGCTGGAACTCCAGGGCAAGGTGAAAGAAATCGGAAAGATGGAAAAATTTCATGACGCCAAATTGGATATCTCCGCTCACCAATATTCCGGCAAAGTTGACTTTGTACAGGTTATTAAGTTGAAGTCAAACGCCAAAACAAATCTTACCGGCGTTGTTCTGTTTCAAACTTGTAATGATGAAAAATGTTTGCCTCCAAAGAAGATCAATTTCAACGTGGCAATAAAATAATATGAATTGATAAAGTGTTTATAAACGGGTTCTTGTTGCAAGGGCTCGTTTATTTTTTTAATACCCTCTCTAGTTATGTAGTTATGTCACGAATGATAAAACCAACGAGCTTTCTCTTATCCCTTTTTCTTTTTTTATCATGGTCCTCTTTTGCGCAGGACTCTGCCGATATACATTGGAACAAAACGGAAAGTAAAAAAACGGGTGATGGGAAATATGAATTGACATTTACTGCTCCTGTTACAGACAACTGGAAAGTCTATGCACCTAACCAGGCATTATCAGATATCAAAAGTGTTGAACTAAAGTTTGCTGACTCCAGTATTGTTGCTGCAAATGATTTTGTGGTACCAGGTACTCCTGAGAAAGTTAATGACCCTCTTTTCCCAGATGCGCCCGTAAATATTTTCAAAGAAAAAATTGAGTGGAAAGCAAACATCTCCATCAAGGGTGATGTGCCTGCAAAACTACAGGGAGAGTTACATTATTTCTATGGTAAAGACGACGGATTTTATCCGGGTGTGTTGGCTTTTACGGTAAAGCTTGAAGGTGGTATTGAGTCGACAACAAAAATTAAAGTAGCATCAATTGATATAAAGCATCCGGTGAATAATTGTGGTGATGATGGTACCAGTAACAAAAGTATTCTTAGTATTTTTTTCCTGGGGCTTGCAGGAGGATTGATTGCATTGCTTACTCCTTGTGTATTTCCAATGATACCTGTTACAGTTACTTTTTTTACAAAGAAATCCCAGGATAAAAAAAGAGGCATCTTCAATGGGGTTTTGTATGGCTTATTCATTTTCCTGATCTATGTGCTTATCACATTGCCATTTCATATTGCTAACAAAGCTATCAGCCCGGAAATATTCAATAACATATCGACCAATATCTGGTTGAATCTTTTATTCTTTACTGTATTCGTTGTCTTCGCTCTTTCTTTCTTTGGTTTGTTTGAGATTGGTCTCCCTTCGGGATTTGCCAATAAGATGGATTCGAAATCCGGCCTTGGAAACTTAGGCGGTATTTTCTTCATGGCTGCTACATTAGCTATTGTTTCCTTCTCCTGTACCGGGCCTATTCTTGGAACATTGCTGGTAGGAGTTGCTGATCAGGGTGCGTGGCCATTAACAGCAGGGGCGGCAGGATTTGGTATTGCATTGGGATTGCCCTTTGCTTTATTCGCAATGTTCCCTAACTGGCTTCAGTCATTACCTAAATCGGGCGGATGGATGACAGATGTGAAAGTGGTATTAGGTTTTGTAGAATTAGCACTGGCTGTAAAATTTTTATCCAATGCCGATCTTGTTCAGCAATGGGGTATTGTAAAAAGAGAAATCTTTATCGGTCTGTGGGCATTGATAGGAATCTTTATTGTTTTATACTTATCAGGCAGGCTTCGGATCGGCCATAGTTCGCGTGTAAAGAAGTTTACCATGCCACGTGTGGCCTTTATCATCCTGTTTGCAGCCTTCACCATTTATTTGTTGCCAGGTGTTACCAATACCAGTTACGCTAATCTTAAACTGATCAGTGGATTTCCTCCACCATTATGCTACAGTGTTTATAATGATCCTGTCAATTGCAAACGCGGATTTAAACCATTGGAGAATAATTATGAGGCTGCATTAAAGCAGGCCGCAAAGGAAAACAAACCGGTATTGATCGATTTCACAGGATGGGCATGTGTAAATTGCCGGAAGATGGAAGAAAGTATCTGGACAAATCCTGTTGTAGATAGCCTGATGAAACATGAGTTTATTGTAGTGTCACTGTATGTAGACGAACGAAGAAATCTTCCACTGACAGAGCAAACCGTGGTCAGAATTTCTAATGGAACAGACAAATCTATTGTTACAGTAGGAGACAAGTGGTCCACTTTTCAAACAG